>SKRY01000343.1 GCA_007118235.1 Candidatus Hydrogenedentota bacterium
TCGATCTGCTCGCGGCTCGGCGTTTGCACGGCGTTGAAAGACACATATTGAACGTGTCCCCCACGGGAAACGGGAATCCGAATCTCGCCAATGTGTTGGAGATGGTTGGGGTTAGGAATGAGCGCGGCGGCGGTCTGCAAACCGATCCAGGCGTCCCCGTCAGAGTCGAACGCGGTTTGATTGGACTGTTCTATTAGATAGTTCACCGCCGTGAGGGCGCTCTGGACTTGTTGTTTGCTGGGCATGCGGGATTCCGCCCGCCAAAGGTTGATGGCGGCGGCCGCGGCTCCCCCCGCGACGGCCAAGAGCACAATAGCCAGCGTGGCGTGCAGGGCTGGCGCGCCCACCCGCAAAGGGGTGACCCGGCCGCCTAGTGCAAGCACGCTCCCCGCCAGAACGAACGCGAAAGTGGCCAGTCCAGGATTGTAGAAGTTGAAGTCCACGAACGCATGGAACAAGAAGGCCAGCGTGCCTGCGTAGACCCCGCCGAGAAGCCAGCGGCGGTCTCCATTTTGAACCGCCAACACGCGCCGGAAACCGGCCACGGCGAAATATCCCCAGAAGCCCATGAAGAGCAGAAACCCAAACACGCCCGTCTCGCATAGGACCTGAAGGTAGTCGTTGTGAGCCATTTGCACGTCCCCGGCCCCGAGGTGCTGGTAATTGGGGTAGGCCACGCCAAAGGCGCCCAAGCCCACACCCGTCCAGAGATTGTCCTTGGCCATTTCCCAGCCGGTGCGCCAATACGTTATGCGCAACGCCGCCGTGGCCGGGCTGGCCAGTTCCGTCACGGTGATGCCCAAGCCTTCGGGACCGGCGGTTGGGGGAGCGCCCCCCGGGAGACCTTGGGCGTGCGCGGGTTGGGCGCCGTGTCCGGCCAGCGCGAGCCCCATCGCCGCGAAGCACAAGACAAGCGCGGCCGCGCCCGCCACGGGCCGGAGCCGGTCAAGCCAGCTTGTGTAATGGGCCATGGCGAGTAAGAAGGCGACCCCGCCCACGGCGGCGGTCAGACCCAGCATGGCGCCGCGGGAGTAGGTCAGCCACAGGGTGATGAGTTGAAGCGCAATGGCCAATGGCAAGAGGTTCGTGACCGCCACGATGACGAAATGACGGAAGCCGTGTCTGCGCACGATGACGAGGGGGAACAGGGCCAAGACCACGGGAAGCGCCCACACCGTGAGCGCTCGGAGCGTGGCGCTTTGAACCCAGGTGGATCCATCGAAGTCGGTTCCTTGGATGAACGCCACCAAGATGTACAAGGCGCTGAAGACAACGACCCACACGCCCACTGCGGCGGCCAAGGCCTGGCGCAGTCTCCGGTCCTGTTCATGACGCTCGCGCTCGCTTTCGGTTCCCATCTCTCGCGCCATCGCCCCGTGACTGTTAGCGGCCCGCGCGCTCTCGCGCCATGCCCGCCACACGCGCCGCATCATCACGAAGGCGCCGGCGGCGGCTGGAATGACAAGTATCACGAAGGCGCCGAGCGCATTCGGAAACAGAAAGGAGCCGAAGGCGCGATTGACATTGAGCCGGTGGGCCAGTTCGCCGGTCAGTTCGGTTGTGCCGAAATGCTGTTGCAGTAGTTGGGGATTCTGTTCGACTTGCCACCGGACGTAGGGCAATACGTGCTGGAAATGGATCAAGCTCCAGATGCTTTGAATGAACGCCACCCCGAGGAACGCGCTCAGCACAATCCCGACGGATAGCCGGTTGCGTAATGCGTGGACCGTCACCACGAAGACAAAGAAATGACCGGTCCAGTACAACAGGTTCCGGTTGGTGGCGTCGGTCTGGAACGTTGTGGCGAGTCCCAGCGCGGCCACTAGCAGAAAACCGCCCAACAACAGCGTCGGCGCGGGAAAGCGGAAGGGCTCCCCCTGCAACACCACGCGATAAAAAGCCCACGCCCCGAACATCAAGACGATCAGGGCAAAGAAGTACAAATTGTAGAAGGGGTACACCACCCCGTCCACCCAGGGCCGGGCCAGCACTATCGCCGCAAGGCCCAACGCGATGGGCTCGGCAAGGATGCGCCGCCATAAGGGAACGTTGACGCTATCGGCGTCTGCCGCCTCGTAGCCGGGATTGTCCGCGGCCGAAACACGCGGCGGCGGCGCTTGATGGTCCCGTGTTTGCTCGTGCGGCGGGTTGGTCTTGGGTCGTTTCTTATGTTTCTTCTTGGCCATGCGAGGTTGCCTGCCCTTTGGCGTTGGCGTTCATGAGGAGCACAATGAGAAGATAGATCCCAGCCACTTGAGCCAGAATGATGAGGGTCCCCGTGAGCGCCACTTGAGGAAGGAGAGCCGCGCTCAGTCCGCAGATCCCAGCTACTAGAAAGATAAATTCCACCGCTTGGCGCGGAGTCATGCCGAGTTCCACGAGCCGGTGAGAGAAGTGGCGCTTGTCGCCCTTCATGATGGACTCTCCATTGCGCCATCGTATGTACACGACTGTTACGATATCAAATAACGGCACACTCAAGGCAACCAGCGGCGCGGCCACGGCGATGCGCGAGCCGCCGTTGGGCGTGTAGAACGTGGCGAGGATCGGCGCCGTGGCAAGCACATATCCGCAAAACATGGATCCCGCGTCCCCCATGAAGATCCGCGCGGGCGGCAGGTTGTGGTACAGGAATCCCCCCGCGGCTCCGGCGAAGACCATGAGCAGCACCGCGATGAAGGTATGGCCCTGAGCCGTGGCGCACAGAAAAAAGGAGAACGCCGCGATGACGGAGACCCCGGCCGCAAGGCCGTCCATGTTGTCAAGGAAATTCATGGCGTTGACCATGGTCACGACCCACAACACCGTGAGGAGCGCGGTTATGATGGGGTAGGGGATGAACACCTCGATGCGTATCCCGAATCCCACCAGCACGCTCGCCGCCGCGATCTGGCCCACGAGCTTTGGTCCCGGTCCGAGCTGAAGAACATCGTCGGCCAGGCCCAGGGCGAAGATGACGAGGCCGCCAAGGATGATCCCGGCAAGCCTGGTGTTTACATCTCCTCCCAGAAAACCGAGGACATGCGGCCCCACCCACTCGAAGCCCCAGTCGGTCAGGGGAAACGCCCACAGGACCAGGAGATGCGCGCCGATGACTAGATAGAAAGTGAGGAAGATGGCCACGCCGCCCATCAAGGGGATCGGGGTGTCATGCATCTTGCGTTCGCCGGGGGCGTCAAGAACGTTCCAGCGGATGGCGAAACGCCGCGCCAGTGCGGTCAACAAGAAGGAAAGCCCCAGGGAAACGGCGAAAATATATCCGTAAACGACATACCAGTTCATTAAATTGATGAATGCTCCAAGAATACATGTAGCGCCGCCGCTTCCACACTAGCGTTCCAATGCTTCCTTGTACAACTCAAATTCGCGCCGGGCCACGGTCGCCGCGTGCAACTCGGTTTCGACCCGGCGCTTGGCGAAGGCCCCCATGCGTCCGGCCAAGGCGGGATCCTCCAAGAGCATGTTGATCGCCCCGGCCAATTCCGCTGCGTCACGGGGAGGCGCGTTGAGCCCGGTTTTTCCGTGCTGGTTCACAAACTCCACGCCCGTGCCCAAGCGGGTGGCCACCACGGGTTTTCCGCACGCGTGGGCCTCCAGCATGGACAAACCAAAAGCTTCACTCCGCTCCACCGAGGGAAACGCGAACACGGCGCACGCGTGAAGATGGTTCACGAGGTCTTGCTGATCAAGTTCGCCCGGAAATGAGACCTGTACGTTCCGTTCGCGGGCCAGGGCTTGGCATCTCTCCCGTTCTGGGCCGTCGCCCGCGATGACCACGGGGGCCTTGATCCATTGAGCGGCCTCGACCAGATACGGCAACCCTTTGTAATACCGGTGCCGGCCCGAGAAGAGCACGAAGGGGCCGCCATGGGCCTCGTGCAAGGCGGCGACGCGTTCCGCATCCGGCGCTTGAAATGCCTCGGGGAGGATACCCAGCGGCTGTATGCGGCAGCGGTCCCGCACGGCCTGGAGGACGGGCGAGGAATCCAGATACGCCTCGGACGTGGGCAAAATCATAGCAGCTTTGCGGAGAAATTGCATTTGCAGTGGACCATAAACGCGCATGGCGGCCGCTTGGCGGACCACGTCGCTGTGGTAGCGTACAATGAGGATCGCCTTCGGCCGCGCCAACAACCAGCCCAGCTCGGCGGTCGGATTTGGCATGTGCACCACGCAGACATCCGCATCGGCGCGCCGGAGATGCCACGGGAATAGGGGGGAGACCGGCGCGCTCTGAAAACGGCCAAACTCGCCTGCCTCGGTCACGAGGGTTCCCGCCCGGTCGATTCGCCGCGTGCGCCAATGGCGGCTGCACGTCAACGCGCTCACGTTCGCCCATTGCCGCTGGAACTGGCAGCTCAGCGCGATGTGGCGTTCCATACCGCCCCGGATGGGCGGGTCGAAGTCTTTGTAGACGTGAACGATTCTCATGGGATTAAGGGGCCGCCGATCCGGGGCCTACTCTGGCTCACTGGAAGCGGCTGGAAAACCTTGGTTGCGGAAGAGAAACAGGCCTTCCTTGCCGGGAGCGAGGATGTCGTTCCAACCGTTCCCGGTGACGTCGTCCACCCAGAAATGAATGCCCACCCCGCTGGCTTCGCTTGGCTCTCCGTAGTCGATGACGGCCTCCGTGAACGCGCCCTCTTCCATCTTGTAGTAATACACGCCCACGGGATCCTTCGCGCCGTGATCGCGGCCCTGGTGCGCCCAGTACCGTTTGCCCGTGACTAACTCCAGTTCGCCATCTCCGTCGAGATCGGCGAGCGCCAACGTGTGATACTGCGAGCGGTCCGGCTCAATCATATGCTTGACCCAGCGCCGCTCTCCCTCCTCATCGCGCTGCTGTTCCTTCCAGTATAACCCATACTCATGGGCCTCCCCCACGATGAGATCGTTCATCCCGTTTCCGCTCACATCATGCACGAGAATGGGGATGCTGGCGCTTTGGAGTTCGAA
>SKRY01000206.1 GCA_007118235.1 Candidatus Hydrogenedentota bacterium
ATCGGCGTACGGGAACGCCCCGCCGCAGGCGGCCTTGGGAATCGCGGCGGGTGAGCCGGTCATACACATCTTCCTCATCCATCCGCAGCGTCACGCTGATGCGTTGGGCGAGGCGCAGGGGATTCTCAATCCGGGTGGGATCGGCCCACAACGATTGGAGTTGGCGGTCCGTGGCGAGGAGCGTGTTGTTCGCGTCGAGGATGTCGCCGCGCGCTTCGTGAAGCGGGCGCCGCCCGATGTTTCGCTGGCTCTGAGCTAGACGATCGGGATCGGGAAAGGCGTGAATCTGCACCAGCCGCGCCGCGATGGCAACGAAGAACATACAGAACACGACGGCGAGTATCCATAGGCGGTTGCGCGGGACAACCCCAAGCGGGGGGCCGTAGGGTTTCGTTTCGTGCACTCCGGATTCCCCATGAATCATGAGCTTAGACCTCTTCTCCGGCGAAAAATCGCTGTATCAAGACCTATGACACCCGCTTTTATGGAAGGGGGCTTCGCGTGAAGCCTGCTCAAGGAGCGTCCGGGAAGTCCGTTCCATCCGTTTCTTCACCCGCGCGCAACGCCGCCAGATCGTAGGGTTGGCCCGGCAAGAGCGGGTCGGCCTCTTCGGGATCCGTCTGCACTCTCACAACGTGAAACTGGCTGGCCCGCGGTTCGACCAGTCCCAGAGTGGCGGCCTCGGCCGCCATGCGCCGCACGCCCTCGAGTTCCGCGAGTTCGGTGTTGAACGCCGCGATCTCTTCTTCCAGGGCCTTGACTTCCCGTTCAATGCGGTTGAGCTGATAGTCGTTTTCAATCTGTTTGGTATGAAACCAAATCTCGGCGAAGAACACCGAGAAAGGCAACACCAGAAAGGGGATATAGCGGAGCCAGCCCGCCTCGCTTGGCTTGCCCGCGCTGGATTGGTCCAATGCTTCGTACCGCGCCATGCCCTTCTAGCCTCCACTGTTGTCGAGCCGTTCGGCTGCTCGAAGCTTCGCGCTTTGTGACCGTGGGTTTCGCGCAATCTCCTCGCGGCTGGGTTGCACCGGGCCGCGGGTGAGTATCCGTAGCATGGGGGGGATGGTCCGCTTGGTGCGCCCGTCGGGATAGCGCTCGTGGCGGGGGCGGCCATATTCTTGAAGGATCTGCTTCACGATCCGGTCCTCCCCGCTGTGAAAGGCAATCGCCACCAGCCGCCCTCCCGGCCGAAGCCGGTGCGCCGCTTCGCGCAGGCCGGTCCCCAAGTGTTCAAGTTCCGCGTTTACCGCGATCCGCAGGGCCTGGAACACCGTGCGGACCTCCTCCGGGATCTTGTGATGGACGTTGAGAATGTCCTGGATGGCCTCGACAAGCGCCGTCGTACTCGTCAAGCGTCCCCCCCGCGCGCGCTCGGTCAGGCCTGCCGCCAAACGCTTCACCGGACGGACATCGCCGTATTCCCGCAGTATCCGCTCGATGGCGGCCGCGTCCGACCGCGCCAGCAGTTCCGAGGCGCTCATTCCTTCGCCGGGGTTCATGCGCATGTCCAGCGGTCCCTCTTGCTGAAACGTAAACCCGCGCCCTGGATCATCCAGTTGGCTGCTGGATATGCCCGCGTCAATCAGGATGCCGTCCGCCTGTGAAACGTTGGCCTCATCCAGCACCGCCTCCAGCGCCGCGTAATTGGCGCACACCACCGTTGCCTGGGGGTAAGGGCGCAGCCGCTCCGTGGTTTGGCGCACCGCCTCGGGATCGCGATCCAGCGCGATAAGACGGCCGCCCTCCAACCGGCGGACGATCGCTTCCGAATGCCCCCCCATCCCGGCCGTGCAATCCACGTATACGCCGTCCGGGCGGATAGCCAGCCACTCAATGGCGGGTCCCGCCATGACGCTGATGTGGGCCTCCGGCTTTTCCGGCGGGCCGATGTCTTTCATGGATAACGAATGGCGCCGCGGCGCGCCGTTACGCCGCCTCGTGAAAGAACGACACCGCCGTATGTTCGGTGTCGAAGGTCTCGAACAGCGACTTCATGCCCATCATGCGCATCGTGCGTTGGAAATAGACATTCGCCCCAACCAGTTTCATGTCGCCGTGAGACGCCCTCATCTTCCGCAACCAATCGACAAAAATGCCCAGACCCATGTAGCTCATCACGCCGACTTCGCTCAGGTTCAGGACCAATTGGACCCGGTTGTGCCGCCAACACTCCAGGAGGTGCTCGCGCAAGGGATCAATCCCCGCCTCGTCCACCATGTCGCCGGAAAGGCGCAGCACCGTCACGTTCCCCACATCCGACCGATTAACTTGCATCATTCGTTCCTCCTTCCGCCTCAACGGCGGACTCACAGTTTTGGGCCGAGAAGAGCTTAGCGCCCATTTCCTTAAAGGCGTCTTCGCGGTCCGCCTGGAACTTCCTCCAGTGTTCCTTGTCCCATATCTCCAGGTGATCCTCGACCCCCAAGATGACAGCTTCCTTCGTAAGGCCTGCGTATTCCCGGAGAGACTGCGGCACAAGCATTCGCCCTTGCCCATCGGGCTTTACTTTAGATACACTACCGTAGAACATTCGCCGGAAATCCCAGGCCTCGGTGGCCATACGGGGGTGCTTTGCTACTTGCTCCCTTATCCGTTCCCATTCAGGTTTGTTGAACAGGAAAATGCAGTGGTCGTAGCCAATCGTCATAATCCAAGCGTGATGGTCGTTCTCTTCCATCGTCGTCCGGAAGGAACGAGGCATGGTGATCCGCCCCTTGTCGTCCAGATTCGTTGGATGTTCCCCATAATACATGGGATGGGCCCCCCTTCTCCACCACTCACTACCACTGTACCCCACAGATTACCACAGGCATGCGCCCTCGTCAAGAGGAAATTTCGCGTGTGAGCGGGTTTTTTTGCTGTCAAGCAAGGGGTTATGCCGCCTTCGGTTAAGGGGTGATCTCTCAACATGTAGAGGCGAATGGTGTAAGTATCCCCTAGAAGCCACAAAATGTTGCGTCATATAGAGTTGAAAAAGACGCTCAATCCGTCTTCTCTTCGTCTGTCCAGCGCGAAAAAATTTTCTCTAGTTGGTGATTGAGAGAAGACAAACCGTCCCGGCAAATCGCCGCCTCACCCAAGCTACGGCTTCTCTTTGCGAGGCTTTTTGATGCGCTTAGTGTGTTTAGTGTGTGCAACTTCGCGCTGTGAAGCGCAACGGTGGGCCGGAGTGGGGAGCATCCAGGAATAGCGCGCGGAAGCCGGCCGGGACCGAACGCGCGCAAGGGAGCATCATCCGCCTTGGACTGACCCGGACAGCGTTCGGTATAGTCTTAACGAAACGAACCTAGGCATTCCCGGCGGATCGCACCGCGCGCCATCATCCCCGGCGCCCTTGAACGGGCGGCGCGCGGCCGCCGGCGCACAACCACAGCGAAGGAGAATCGTGTCATGGAAACAAGGCAACTCGGCAAGAGCGATCTGAATTTCCCCGCCGTCACATTCGGCGCGTGGGTTACGGGCGGCTGGCAATGGGGCGGCAGCGACGATGAGATGGCCATCCGGGCCGTACAGCGGGGGATCGACCTCGGCATCAACGCCATTGACACGGCGGCGATCTATGGGATGGGCCACAGCGAGCGGGTGGTGGCCAAGGCCATTGCGGGCCGGCGGGATCAGGTCATCGTCGCGACCAAGTGCGGTCTGCGGTGGGATCGCGAGGAAGGCGAGTTCGCCATGGACTCATTCATGCCGGACGGGACGCCCTGCAACATCTACCGCAATCTGCGCAAGGACAGCATCAAGTACGAATGCGAACAGAGCCTCAAGCGTCTCGGCATTGACACCATCGACTTGTACCAATGCCACTGGCCGGATGCAACGACGCCAATTGCGGAGAGCATGGAGGCGTTGCGTGATCTTCAGCAAGAAGGCAAGATCCGGGAGATCGGCGTGAGCAATTTCCAGGTGGACCATCTCCGCGAGGCCGTGAAGACCGTCACGCTGGCGAGTAATCAACCCAGATACAACTGCCTCGAGCGGGCCATCGAGACGGATGTGCTGCCGTTCTGCCGGGAAAACGGCATCGGAATTCTCGCGTACAGCCCGATGCTCCACGGCTTGCTCACGGGCAAGGTCACCATGGACCGCACGTTTCCCGAGAGCGATTTCCGCAGCAGGGGCTCGTGGTTCAAGCCCGAGAATCGCAAGAAGGTCCTCGACATGTTGGAGAAGATCCGCCCCATCGCGGAGGGACATGGCGCAACCCTGGGCCAACTCGCCATCAACTGGGTGATTTCGCAGCCCGGCGTGACCACGGCCCTCGTGGGAGCGCGCGACGAACACCAGGTCGAGGAGAACGCCAAGGCCGCCAGCTTCCGGTTGTCCGAGGACGAAGAAAAGCAGATCCGCGCCTTGGCCGAGGGCTTGGTGAAAGCCGAATAGCCGGACCTGGAGTCAGCCATGACTTCGGGGAAACGGTCTGTGTACAGAGAACGCAACAATGCGCGGATGAAAGGGGCGGCTTCCCTTCATCCGCGCATTCCGTTGCGTGATGGGGGGCCCTTACGTCGCAGCCGTGTGCCGGCGCCGGAGCTGGCCGCAGGCGGCGTCGATGTCTTGGCCGCGTTCCTTGCGGAGGGTGGCGCGGATGCCATGGTTCTCGAGGCGTTGTTGGAACGCTTCGCAAACGGCTCGCGGCGAGGGGGTAAAGGCCAAGCTAGCCACGGGGTTGTAAGGGATGAGGTTGACGCCGGCGTTGACGCCTTGAGCGAACTCGGCGAGTTCGTCGGCGTGATGCGGGGAATCGTTCACGCCCTCCATCAGCGTCCATTCGAAGGTGATCCGCCGGCCGGATCGCTCGTTGTAATCGAGGATGCTCTTGCGCAGTTCCTTGAGCGGATACTTGCGGTTGAGCGGCACAAGCTCCGAGCGCAGAGCGTCGTTGGCGGCGTGCAACGACACGCTCAGCCGCACCTGCCACGGCTCCTCGGCGAACGCGCG
>SKRY01000104.1 GCA_007118235.1 Candidatus Hydrogenedentota bacterium
GGCGCGGTGCTGGCGGGCCTCGCCGCCTTCTCCGTCTTCACCAAGTACGCCAGGCTCTGGCATTACCGGCTCAAGGATAGCGAAAACAGGGACCAATGAAAAAGGGGCGCATTTATCCGTCAACGTGTGCACTCGCTTTTCCCATGCGTCCGCCGCGCGTTGCCGTGGCCTCCACCCTGCGGTATACTCTCCCCCTGTCTGGATGACCCAAGGAAAGCTTGACCCAACGTTGAAGGAGCGCCATGACACGGGGGAGCGGCACAAAAGCAGTTGATGAATACCTGACCAGCGTGCGTGCGCACTTGCGCGCCGGGAACGCCACGGAACACACTTTCCGGCCCGCGTTGCAACAGCTTCTGGAAGCGTTGGCGACGCGGAACGTCACGGTCACCAACGACCCGCGCCAGGTGGCGTGCGTGTTCGGGAACCTATTTCCATCAGCGCTGCTCTTCGCGTTCGACGCCGTTCAGGGGACTCCCCAGCATCGCTGAGACTTTTTGGGGAATCTCGATGATCGCCTCAGCCTCCTCCAGCCGAGTGGAAAGCCGCGCATTCTCCTGGCGCAGCAGCGCCACCTCATCCTCCAACGAATGGGTAGCCGCTTTGCGGCCCCGCTTGTCATCGCGAAGCCCATCAAGCCCCGCCGCCCGGTACTGTTTGCGCCACGCCGTCAACTGCGAGGAATACAAGCCCTCCCGCCGAAGCAACGCCCCCACCGCGCCCCGCTCGTTGCACCCATCCGCTTCCTCCACGATGCGCGCCTTGTACGCCGGCGAAAAATGACGCCGCTTGGCGCGCGGCTCCACCTCCGGGTCCGGAATCCCTCCGGCCCAGACAACCTTGCGGGTTCCCCACCGCCGTTGCCCGAAACAAAACCCCGGCCCTCCTGGCGGGCCACCACATCATCTCTGTCCGTCGATCTCTTCATGGTCCAGGACTCCCCTCGCCATCCACAAGGATTTGCGGCAAGGAACTGTCTCAACTCCGTTGGCAAAGGGGGGCTGAGTCCGTCTGATCATGAGATAATAAAACGAATTGCTTATTTATAAATATTCTGATATAATTTGTTTAGACTGTTTTTCTTTTGGCTGTTTTGTGTGGCTCCAAACAACAAAAAGGCAGAGGGGAGAAGAACAATGAAAACACAAACATGGGACACGAACCCAACTCGGTGTTTGATCGGGGCCGCCGTGAAGTTGGCCGGCGTGGCGGTGATCCTCATTGGGATCACCGCCGTAATCGCGGGGTGTCCGCGTTCCCCCGATCCCCCCAAAGAACCACCACTGATGGATTCGGTTCCGCGCGTAGGGCCGGAGTGGCTTTTGACGTCTCAAGCCGACGTGCCGGATAGGCCTTCAACGGTCCGGGATCCAGATTATGTTCGAGAGCCAGTTCCCGATCCGGAAGGAGTCAGTGAGCTCCCCCGTCTGGAAGAGGAGCTCGTTGAGGTCGAAATTCCGAACCCGCCTGTTTTCTCGCGTGCCGATCCCAGGGACGGCGTGCAACCCGAGCGGGATTGGCGAGAACTCCGCTTCGCCTCAGGCGCACATCGGCCTGAGCCCGGATTGGACCCGGAACTCGTAGAAGTGAGCCGCCTCTTGGCCGAAGAGGGACGAGAGGAGGTTTACGCCTTTCTGCTGATGGAGGAGTATCTCGTTGAGCCGGGCCGGGAAGTCTTGGAGGAACTGGGGGTGCGTGTGCTTGGGGACCACGACAACGTGTACAAGGTCGCCATTCCGCTTGAGCCCTTGGAGACCGCGAAAAAGGTTGCTGAACTTGGATTTGTCTATTGGGTAGGCATGGGACCGTCCGATCTGCGATTGAGTCCGGAGCTTCAACAACTCATGGAAGAACTGGAAGAGATTTCCGAGCGGGATGCGCCGGCCGAGGTCCCCCTGTACCTCAATCTGTTCGATGAGGATCCAACGGGACAGTGGCGGAACGAGTTGGAGGCGGAGTACGGGTTAAGGGTGGGCGAGTTTGATCCGGATCTGCTGGCGTATCGGGTTATGGGACCCTGGGAAGCCGTCAACGCAGTTGTGGGCTTGGATTATGTGCTGTTCGCCGAGCCCATACTGGAGATAGAGCTGGATTATCCCGACGAGGAGGCCCGGACAAAACACGATGAAAGCACACCTCTTATCGGGGCGGATTACATCCGATCCAACTACGATGGATCGCCCATTGTGCTCGGGATTATGGACACCGGCTTCATGGTGGGAAGCGCGGCGCCTACCATGCACTGGGACCTCAATAAGTGGGGGTACGGCCGTAACTTCACGAGCGACGGAACCTCTGTGTGGAACGATACGCACGGACACGGCACCCACGTGCTAGGCACGATCGCTGGGACAGGCTCGGCCGATATCCGTTACCGCGGCGTGGCCCCGGGACTCGGCAGTTCCAACGCCACACGTATTCAGGCGGCCCAGGTGTTCACCGGGACGGGATCCGGGTTAACGTCGTGGACTAGGAACGCCATGGACTGGTTAACCAACCGCAGTGCACACGTCATCAACTACAGCGGCGGGGGATACTGGGGAAGCGCCCTGGCGGGCACCGACAGCAGTTCACGTAAACTCGACGCGAATGTGTGGAAGGCGAATCGCCGGCCGCTCTTTGTGATAGCTGCGGGCAATTCCGGACCTGGCGAAGGAACCATTGGCACCCCAGCCGTGGCCAAGAACGCCCTTACGGTGGGCAGCGTTTACGATTACGGCTTCCAGAACGTGGGGACCATCAGGGCCTCAAGCAGCCGGGGACCGACCGCCGACAATCGCGTGAAACCCAACCTGACGGCTCCCGGCCTATGGATACGATCCGCTAGAGCGGGCACATCGGATGAATACACAGACATGTCCGGCACCAGTATGGCGGCGCCTCATGTGGCTGGGGTCGCAGCTGGTTTGATGGAGCACTACCCCGTTTTTCGCAGGCGGCCCCACCTCGCCCGGGCGTGGCTCATGGCCACCGCCAACCTGTACCAGGACGACATAACACTCAGTGAAGCCAATACGTACGGACTTGGCCGAGTCTCTGCCTACAAGGCCCACTGGCAGCGCAACAATCCCAGGGGATGGCTCGGGTATTGGGGCGCGGGCTCAGTTCATAGACATAACTACATGTACAGAGATATTGATGTGCCGAAAGACGCCAAGCGTCTCGTCGTAGTGATGACGTGGGACGAGCCTCCCGCCAGCGCGGGGGCGAGCATGGCCAGACGATGGGACCTGGAGCTATGGGCCGAGCCTCCCGGGACGCGGTACGGCGGACCCGCGAATCCGTGGGACAATGTTGCTCCTTATCGAAAATGGTCATGGCAGGACAATGTGCTTTCTCTGATCATCGAAGAGCCGGCGGCGGGAAGATGGCGGCTTAAGACCGTGCCCTACAACGCGCCCCATCGGCAATGGCACGGATACTCTCTGCCCGTTGGCATTGGCGCGGTTGTGATACTGGGCGACACCCAGCCCGATATGGCGTTGTCCGCATCGGTCCTCGCTGAGGACGTACAGGTGGGAGATACGTTTGTGATTAGGACCAACGTGTCGAGTCCTTCCTACGTCGCGTTTGGCGCGCATCTCAGAAACACCGTGCTGCCGAACGGGGTTAAGCTTGTTGATGTCAGCACGACACGGAAGGACGGTGTGACGATGAGCTTCGGCGCCAATCGCGAGTTTACGCTGGGCAGCGTCGTACAGGGTTCCGGGGGACGCCGCACCGTTGACTGGACCTTTGAGGCTGAGTCCGGAGGATGCCACGACATCGGGTTCCGGGCATGGTCGGAAAACGGCGGCACGCGGGAAACCACCGTGACCGTATGTGTGGAGGGTGACAGTCCTATCATCATCAGACCCCCTTGGTGGGAACCCATCTTCCCCATATTTTAGGACAACAGCGAAACAGGGCTATATAAACCTGTAGTTCTAGCGGGGGCAGGCGATAGCCTCCCCCCGTTGCATCATGCCTAATAGAAATGACCGATATCGCTCCTCCTCCACCCAGAAATGCCGCTAGACCGTCGCCGTCATCTCCTCGTGTGTTCATCCGACCAAAGCGCATTTTGTTTGGTGAAGGGCTTCGACTCTTGGGATGGAATACTCAGCGTCCTCCCAGCCACGACGTCAACACTCGAGCACTCGCCTCATTTCTTGCTCACGAAAGGAAAGATTTGGGCCTCGGAGCGGTAAGCCGCCCATGCGTACAGCGCCAGGGTTGTGTTACACTCTGCGCGACATGGTTAAACGCCATCCCAGCGGGATTTGTACAGGGTTTTGCAAGAAGGAACAGGGAGATTGCTAGAATTGCTTGATTCCGCCGAAATCGGCGTGGTGCGGAAGCCCTCGGTCGCGGAAATGGCCGAGGTTCAGGCCCTGGTGGAAGGGGCAGCACAGGCGGGCGCCGTGCTGCCACGGACCGAGGCCGAGTACTACGAGCATCTCCGGGATTTCCTTGTGTACACGGACGGCCACGGGGTTGGCGGGTGTTGCGCGCTTCACTTGGACATGGCCACCCTCGCGGAAATACGCTCGCTTGTTGTGCGTCCGGATTTGCGCGGCGCGGGCGTGGGCCGGAAGCTGTTGGAGGCCTGCATGGAGGAAGCGCGGGCGCTCGGCATTGCACGGATCTACGCCTTGACTCGGGTCCCGGGTCTTTTCCAAAAGCTTGGGTTTCATGAAGTGGACAAGCGGGAGCTGCCGCACAAGGTCTTCAAGGACTGCGTCCGCTGTCCCCTCTTCCCGGGCTGTGACGAGAGCGCCATGGTCCGTGATCTGCCCGCGGAGACGCCGGCGCAGGACTCGGAATGAAGAGAGGAGAAACGATTGATGGCGGAGCAACTGCTGGGCACACTCGGTTTCCTCGGTTTGGGCAACATGGGGCGGGCCATCCTGTGCGGCCTCCTCGAACGAAAGACCGTGGCGCCCCGTCAAGTGGTGTTTCA
>SKRY01000280.1 GCA_007118235.1 Candidatus Hydrogenedentota bacterium
CAGCGCCGCAGCCAGCGCGCCACGCAACGCGGCAATGCCTTGGCGTTTGCGCGCGCACACGGGAATCACGGTACAGCCCAACGCCTTGCCCAAGGCTTCCGTGTCGATATGCAGCCCCCGGCGCTCGGCGATGTCGATCATGTTAAGCGCCACAACGACGGGCTTGCCCAACTCGCGGAGCTGGGTGGCTAAATATAGATTGCGCTCTAGATTGGAGGCGTCCGCCACGGCCAGCACGGCATCCACGGGTGGATCATCGGGGCGCCGTCCCGAAATCACATCCACGGTCACCTGTTCGCTGGGATCGCGCGCGGCCAAACTGTATGTCCCCGGCAAATCGATGAACTGCACGGGCCGGCCATTCAGTTGCCCCTTCCCCATGGAGCGTTCCACGGTGACGCCGGGGTAGTTGCCCGTCGCCTGCCGCAATCCCGTCAGCGCGTTGAAGACCTCTGTCTTGCCGGTGTTGGGGTTGCCCGCCACCGCGACAACCGCGCCTTTCATGCAGGACTCCGCAACGTTATGCAGCGGGCGTCCCTCCGGCGAATCGCCAAGTGATACCCGGAGACGACAACTTCCATGGGGTCCCCCAGCGGTGACAGCCGCACCACTTCCACCGTGGCGCCCGGCACAAAACCCATCTCAAACAATCGCTGCCGCGAGGAGGCTTGGCCGGTAAGGCGCTCTACCAAACCCTTTTCCCCTGGCCGTAACCCTGACAATGCGTGATCCGTTTGTGCTAACGTGCTCAACGTAAGGGACTCCGTTGTGTGAGCGGGACTTTGCCGCCCGTCTGTCCGCAATGCGCTTCACTATTCAACCCTGAGGTTTGGCATACTAATCAAATGTATGCCCAATTATACTTCGGACCAAGCCGCATGTCAAACGCTAGAAACGCCATCCCAATCGCCAGGTAAGCAGCTGTTCCAGGGAACAACATCCCCCGTGATCCCCCTCGTAGCGCCGGCATCTTGTCGGCACATATATCACCGCCTTCCGGACTGGTACCTTCTCAACCCTTAATTTGTGGATACCCCGGTTACGTCTGACTTAGCCTGCCATGCTGTCACAAATCAAAGTCATCCCGTAGGGATGACAGCTGGTAGCCGGGGGTTGAGGCCGCGTGCGATAGCACGCGGAAACAGAACCCCGCCCATCGACCCCTTTAGGGGTCGCAGAACCTTTGTGAACGGGGCTGCTGCGACCCCTACCGGGGTCGTCGGACTGGGCTTGCGATCCTGGGGTATCGCGCGCTGCGCGCGCTTCAACCCCAGGCTACTATCTGTGACCCCTCTGGGGTCGTTTAGGTATTCACCCACGCATGGAGACAAGGGTGCAGCGTTCCATGTGAATTCCAACCGGAGCCAATCGTGGGGCGCAACGCCGCATTGTCCACAAATCAAGGCCTGAAGAGGCACTGGCCTCTTGCCGGCGAGACGCCGGCGCTACGAACCCCTTGGAGGTGGGGATGGCCCGCTGGGCCGAAAATGTAAACGCTCGTACACCACCCTATCCGATCAGAAGGCTCGTCATGCGAATCAATCTCCTGCTTTCTGTCATAATAGGCTGGGGCTTATCTCAACGAAGCAACTCCAGACAAAAGAAAGGATATTCACCCGTGAGACGGCTGAGCACAGTGGGGGCGTGCGTTCTATTCGTGGGGATGGCGGGGGCCTTGCCCTCCCCGGACAGTGGCGGCGCCGGGCAAGCAGGGGATAACGCGATGCAGGTTCCAGATTTCGTGTTGGAAGATCAGCACCGGGACGAACACGACTACCGCTTTCCCCGGGAACGGGTGACGGTCTTGCTCGTGGCGGACCGGAAAGGTTCGGATGGGCTGGAGAAATGGGTGCGGCCCCTGTATGAACGGTATGAACTGGACATTGACTTGAGGGGAATCGCCGAATTGTCCGAGGCGCCCCGGATCTTTCGGGGGCTGATTCGCCTGGGTTTCCGCCAAGTGCTGGAGTATCCCGTCCTGATGGATTGGGAAGGGGAGGTCTGTGAAGCCTTGAACTACCCCGGCGAGATCCCCCGCGTTGTCGTGGCCGCGCCAGACGGCGAGATAGCGCTCAAGGTCGATGGCGAGGCCGAGCCAGAGCGTATTGCGCGCGTCATGCGTTCGGTGGATGCATTGCTGGAAACACAACGGGAAGAGAGCGCTCGGAACGGAGAGGAGGCCTCGTCCCGCCAGTCCGCCGTCACCCCGGAAAGCAACCCAACGTAGGACCACACCACCGCTCCCCGCCCATGGCGGCCCCAATCGCGGCGCGAGCCCCCGGGCCGCCGCCCGTGCTTCAAAGGGCAACAGGGACTGTTCCAAAACTAAACGCCAGAGTTCTCCTTCTCTACATCCTCATCCCGCCATACGCGCGTAACTCCTTGTGTAACAAGGAGTTACGCATTTCCCCCTTATTTTGGCATCCTCTTTGCTACGTTATAGGCGAAAGGCAATGAAGGCAGCGGACTTCAAGAGAGTCCGATAAGCGATTCATGAAGACCTTGAACCCCAAGAACCAACACGAAAAATGAAAGGAGGTAGCAACCATGGCTCTTGTACGGTGGAACGATCGCGGAGAGCTTGCTCCCTGGAGCGCGTTGCAGGACTTGGAGTCGCAGATGCAGCGGTTCTTTGGCGATTTCGGGCGTGATTTGAATTGGCCCGATCGGACGTGGCTTCCCACGGCGGACTTGCGCGAGACCGATGACCATTACATCGTGGAGATGGACCTTCCGGGAATGCGGAAGGAGGACGTGGAACTCACCGCGATTGACAACGTGCTCACCATCAAGGGAGAGCGCAAGGACGAGCACAAGGACGAGAAGGAAGACGAACGCGGGTATCGCCGGTTCGAGCGCCGCTATGGCCGGTTTGAGCGTTCGTTCGAGATTCCCGGCGGGTTTAACGCCGATAACGTGGAAGCCCATTACGAGAATGGCGTGCTTCGCGTGACCTTGCCCAAGCGCGAGGAGGCGAAGCCGAAACAGATCTCGGTGAACGTCAACTAACGCACGGCGTACACACAGAAGCGGCCCGGGCAATTCTTCAAGGCCCGGGCCACCCAAACGAACGAAACCCAAAGGAGGGATTCATCATGACAACCGCAGTGCAAGAACGACAAGAGCAAAAGACCTATGTGGCTCCGCGAGTGAACATCATCGAGCATGCCGACACGGTCACGTTGGAAGCCGAACTGCCTGGCGTCCCCAAGGATCAGGTGGACGTGCAACTCAACAAGAACGAACTAACAATCACAGGACACCGTGTTCATAACGAGGAAGGCCAACTGCGAGCCAGCGAGCGGCCTCGCGCCGATTTCCGGCGGGTGTTTACGTTGAGCCGCGCCATCGACCAAGAAAAGGTGGATGCGCACATGGAGAATGGGCTGCTTACGGTCACGTTGTACAAGACCGACAATATGCGGCCCCGCAAGATTGATATCAAGTAAGCGCCCTACTCACTGTAGGTCCCCCTCTCGCGAATCCCTTGCGTGGTTCCCTCAATCCCTGCCACGCAAGGGGTTCCTTTCATCTCGCCCCCCCGATGCAGCCCACCGCCCCGAAAGTCCATTAACGCCGGGGCGCGGCGCTCTCGGCAGCCTTCAGGCTTTCAATGGTGTCGATGTAGGAATCGCTATTGTAGATATAGGACCCCGCCACGAGCACGTTCGCGCCCGCCTGAACCACGTCCCGGGCCGTCTGGTCGTCAATGCCGCCATCCACTTCGAGGTCGCGATCGCCAATCATCGCGCGGACGCACTCAATCTTGCGCAGCATCCCCGGAATAAAGCTTTGCCCGCCAAACCCGGGATTCACCGTCATGACGAGCACCATGTCCACATACTCGGCTAGGTATTCGAGTTCGTCATGCGACGTGCCCGGATTCAGCACCACCCCCGCCTTGCAGCCCCGCTCCTTGATACGGGAGATGAGACGATGGGGATGCTTCACCGCCTCCACGTGAAACGTGACCAGATCGGCGCCGGCGTCGCAAAAGGCATCGGCATAGTAGTCGGGATCACTTATCATGAGATGAACATCGATCGGAACGGAACAGCGGGAGCGCAAGGCGGCGACCACCGGCGGACCGATGGTGATATTGGGCGTGAAATGGCCATCCATCACGTCCACGTGAATCCAGTCCGCCCCCGCGTTGACAACAGCCTCCACCTCCTCGCCCAGGCGGCTAAAATCGGAGGCCAAAATGGATGGCGCAATTTTCAAATCGGGCATTATCTGCTTCCCCAAAGTAGCGTATCGTAATCGGTTATCACGGGATCGCTGTCCCCTTGGTAGTAATACGAGCGGACTCTTTCCCCATCGAGATAGACTTCCACCGTCATCTCATCGTGGAAACTGATGGGCAACCGGAGCCTAGTTCCCGGGTCATAGCGGGGCGGCTCGCCATTTTGCATGTCCTGCGGACGCGGGAACGCCGTCCGGCGCGAGCCCCGCCGATCGATAACCTCGACCGTCACGGCCCGGCGGCCCGCTTCCGGCGGAATAGTGTAGGACAGCTCCACCGAGTGACGCGGCCCCGCCAGCGCAACGGCGCCGGAATCCCGCACGTCGTAGACGACGGTGTCATCCTCGCGCAGCGTGGCGCCCGGCGGCGGATACTGATCAAGGACCTCGTCGTACGGGGCATCCGAGCGTTCAACCCGGTTCGCCTGTGCGTCGATGCCCAACGCCCTTAGCGTTTCCACGGCCTCCTCGACGGGCTTCCCTATAATCTCGGGCATGAGGAAGCGCTCGCCTTCCGTCCCCGCACTGATCAGAACGTTGATGTTTTCGGTGTGTTCGGTGCGGGCGCCAGCTCGGGGCTCTTGCGCCAGAATCGTGTCACGGGGCTCGTCCGAGGGCAACCGCGACACCGTGCCGATGGCGAAGCGGCTCTGGTTGAGTTGCTCCCGCGCCTCGGTAAGCGACA
>SKRY01000429.1 GCA_007118235.1 Candidatus Hydrogenedentota bacterium
ATGGCCTCTTCACGCACGTTGCAGAACATGGCGATCTTACGGCGCTCATCCTCGCGCAACGTCATTGTGCCCGTCCGGCAAATGATAACATCCGGCGCAATGCCGATATCGCGCAGGGCGCGCACGCTGTGCTGCGTGGGTTTCGTCTTGAGTTCACCCGCCGCCTCGATATAGGGCAACAGCGTCACATGGATGGTGCACGTATCGCTCGGTTTAACCTCGATCTGGAATTGGCGGATAGCCTCGAGAAACGGCAGGCTCTCTATGTCGCCCACGGTGCCGCCAATCTCCACGATCGCCACGTCGGGCTCGGGTTCTTCCTCGGCGGTGAGCATGCGGATGCGGTTCTTGATTTCATCGGTGATGTGGGGGATGACCTGGACGGTTTTGCCAAGGTATTCGCCCCGGCGCTCCTTCTGAATCACCGCATTGTAGATGCCGCCCGTCGTGACGTTGCTCTTCTGCGTGAGCCTCGCCTGCGTGAAACGTTGGTAGTGGCCCAGGTCCAGGTCCGTCTCGGCGCCGTCATCCGTGACAAACACCTCCCCGTGTTCATACGGATTCATCGTGCCCGGATCCACGTTGATGTAGGGATCCAGCTTCATCATGGCCACGCGGAGGCCCCGCGATTCAAGCAGCAACCCAAGGCTCGCCGCGACAATTCCTTTTCCCACCGAGGACACGACCCCGCCGGTCACAAACACGTATTTTGGCATCAGCAACTCCCCTCTTGCCGTTGGCGCAGGTAAGCGGCGGCCCGTTCGAGGTCCGCGGGCGTATCCACTCCGATGGATTCATAGTCTGTTTCCACGACGCTCATTGCAAAACCGTTCTCAAGCACCCGCAGTTGTTCAAGTTTCTCCAAGCATTCCAATGGGGACGGCGGCATCTCCGCGTATTTCAGCAAGAAGTCCCGGCGGTACACGTACAATCCGATATGCCGCCAATGTGGCGACGTCTCCCCCGCCCCGTCGCGCACATATGGAATGGGATGCCGGCTGAAATACAAGGCCCGCCCGTCCCGGCCGCACACCACCTTCACAACGTTTGGATCCGCCACGAGGGCCGGATCCGTGATGCGCCGGCGCGCCGTGGCCATCACCAGCTCCGGATCGGCCAAGAGCGGCTCAATGGCGCGATCAATCGTGGCGGGATCCATCAGCGGCTCGTCGCCTTGCACGTTGACCAGAATATCGGCATCCCGTTTCGCCGCCACCTCCGCCATGCGATCGGTCCCGCTGGGATGATTGGAGCGGGTATGAACGTATGGGACGCCATGCGCCTGCAAGACCTCGGCGACGCGCGCGTCATCCACCGCCACCACGGTCTCCCCAACCAGCCGCGCGGCGCGGGATTGGTCGTAGACATGCGCCACCAAGGGCCGTCCCTCCAACAGCGCGATCACCTTGCCCGGAAACCGGGTCGAGGCGTACCGCGCCGGGATCACGGCCAACACCTTGGGAGGAGACGGCTCCGTCATGCGATCGGTTTCCACAAGAAACTCGACAGGGCTGAATGAAAAGACATGGGATAAAGCGGGACCTGGAGAGCGGAAGAATGCGCCGTGCCCCAACGGGAGCCTAATGTAGCAAAGGGCTGGCCCGAAATCAACGCCAGCCCTTCGGGTAATGTGTCTGTTATATCTGTTTACACCCCTATAGCATCCCTTCAGCTCTTAATTTGTGGATACCCCGATTCCGTCTAACTTAGCCTGACATGCTGTCAAAAACAAATCCATCCCGTAGGGATGACAGATGGTAGCCAGGGGTTGAGCCCGCAGGCGATAGCGTGCGGGCGATACCCCTGGAAACAGACGTACCGGATACCGACCCTGATAAGGGTCGCAGAACCTTTGTGCACCCGGCTGCTTCGACCCCTGCCGGGGTCGTTGGACGGGGGGAACAATCCTGGGGTATCGCGCGCTGCGCGCGCTTCAACCCCAGGCTACCATCTGTGACCCCGCTGGGGTCGTTTAGATGTTCACCTACGCATAGAGACAAGGGTGCAGCACTTGTTGTGAACCCCAACCGGCGCCAATCGTAGGGGGCTAAGCCGGGTTGTCCACAGATTAAGGGCTGAAGCGATACTACTCCTATACCTATACCTAGAAAGAATTCGTCTAACGCTACGGGGCGCGGCTCCCCTTTGGGACAAGGTAAGGTACACCCTTCACTGCACCGGCCGACACTGCCGGTTGCGCTCGCCTAGAGATAATCCTCGAGCCGCTCGTAGTTCTTCCGCGCGAGGCCATTCTCGTTATACGGCGCGTCGCCGCCGGTGCGATCGAGGATGTCCTGGTCGATATAAATCTCGTTGTGCGGCTTGAAACCGGGAATCGTCAGCACATTCACAAACACATCAAGTCCCCGGTGCCCCACGCCAGGCGGGATGTAGACGAGATCGCCTTGCTTCAATGCGTGACGCTCGTATTGGCGCAAATCGCGCAGGTTGGGGAACAGCAGGATCTCGGCGTCCCGGCCCTTGTTGACGATGCCGTAATCCTCGGAATCCAGCACCAGATACATCTCCGTCTGCGGAAGGCCTCCATTGAGCGGACGCACGGGATGAAAATGGGTCGAGGACAATTCTTCCGGGATGTTCACCACATGGGCGTTGACGAAATTGACGCCGTCGCCTTCTTGACCGGGGTCATCCACGCACCAGGTAAGCGGCAACCGCCGCACCGGCTCGAAATCAAAGCTGCATCCGCCCGCGGTGTCGATCAAGAAACGCAAACGGCGAGCGGTCGAGATGTGGCTCTCCGTCCGATCCGTCTTCTCGATGCTCATACAGGCGAAGCGGCCCCGCACGGGTATTTGTTCATCGCCGCACGCCACAAGCTGGTCCCCCGCCATCACCCGTTCGTACGAGCCTTTTTGTTTTACCGAGTACCCTTGGTCACGGTAAACGCCGAAGAGCGCTTCCAGCGTCTCTTCCACCTGCGCGTCTTCCGCCCAGGGCCGGGGGAGCTGGTCCAGCGCCCAAAGATGCGCGGCGATATCGCCCAAAAATGTCCCGTTCTGGCGCCGGTCCAGTATGAGACGCACCTGGACCGCTGCGTCGGCGGTGAGCGACTCAAACCCTTCCTCAAGCACCCGCAACATCTCGGCGAAGGCAGGATCGATCGGTTCGGGCTTATAGTCGCTCGGAAGCGACTGACCGTCCCCTTCTTGCGTGCGATAGCCTTCCGGCAAATAGACTTCGCCCTCGCCCCGGAATATCCAGAAGACCCGCATTCCCCCATGTTCGGACTGCAACACGTCTTCTCCGTCGATCTCGGTGAACGACAGTACGAGCGCGGGGTACGCCGCCTCCAGTTGCTCCTTTATGGCGGCAAACCCCTCGTTTTGGCCAATTTGGACTGGACTCAATGCTGTCTCCGTAAACATAGGTTCCTCTTTCTTCCAACCAGCCACGCGCTGGAAAACACGTAGTGCGAAGTGTGACATCCACACTCAAAGCGCCATTATAGCACACATCGACGCCACAATTGTTACGCGCTTCCCAGCGAAACGCCGCATGGGGAAACTGGCGTTCCCATACGGCGCGGGTAATCCGGTTAGGCCCTTTCAATCCCCGGCTTGCTCAAGCATCTCCCGGTGATTCTCGAGACGGCGTTCGAAGCCTCCAAGGCGGCCGGCCAAGCCATTGAGCTTCCACATCTGTTGGTCGAAGTAGCGCCGATTGACGGGATGGGGCTGGCCGGGGAAATCCTCCGGCCGTTCCATACGGGCCTGAAGCTCCTCCACGTACGCCGCCTGCTCCTCGAATTGCTGTTGCGTGGCTTGCAGGAGCATCTCCATCTGCGTGATGTTCCCCTCGATCAGCCTAATCCGCTCCGCTCTACGTTCCTCCAGCGCCTCTTGTTCCGCGGCGTGGTCCCGCTGAAGCTGCTCCACTGCGTCCCGGGCTACGTCCGTGACCCCTTCTCGAAGTTCGCGCTCGCGGCCTTCGGGAAGGGTGTCCCATCCCAGTTCATCCTCGATATAGGCTTCGAGGTAAGGGATGTAGTAGGAATCCTCGGTCCTCCGCATGGCCGCGATGGCCCGCCGTTGCACCGTCACGGAAGAGGCTTCCAACATTGCAGGCAGGTGCTCACGCAACGTTGTGTGAAAATCTTCAGTGAGCACGTGGTCTAACTCAGCTAACCCCCATAGGCAGAGCGCCCGCTGAGATACCGATTGGGTTTCTCCATGGAATTCCCAGAGCATTTCCGCCGCTTCCGGTTGCCCCGTGCGGGCAAGCGCTTGTATACCGTGCTCATTACGCCAGTCAATCTGTTTGAGATAATGCAGTCCAAGCTCGGCAAAACGTCCGAAAGCCATTATAATCTCTGATGGCAACCCATGCGCTTCAGTGTCTTCCCCCATGGTTTGATAAAGCTCGAAAAGCGCATCCGCCATGGCGGACGAAGGTTCGCGAAGGTAGCTTCGTACGGCGTGCACGAATTCCTCCCGCACCAGCATGCGTTGCGCGGGGTGGTCATATGTCTCCGCGCGCTCCAGCACTTCCCGAATCAAAATCTGTTCGCCAAGCTCGGGCGGAAGGTGCGCGGCGACAGTGGAGAGGATCGCGGCATGTCTCTGAGGCCGTTCCACCTTGGCCAGCTCATTCGAGTGCGAGATAATCTTCTCTGTCAGGCTCGCAAGATTCTCGATCCGTCCGCTGCGTGCGCGTAGATCGAGTTCCTGCAACAGTTCCATGCCACCTCCGGAAAGCATGAACTCCTCGACTAACGCCGCCTCCGGCATGGAGCGGATCTCCTCGGAAATATTGTAGATGCGCTCTCTAGCATAGTCCGCGTCACCGGCAGTCAAGGGAGCAGTTCCACGCACGCGTTCCGCTATCGTGTCCGCGTTGGCGCTCCCAAGGATTCCAACGCCCATGATGAGAGTCAGTAGA
>SKRY01000141.1 GCA_007118235.1 Candidatus Hydrogenedentota bacterium
CGCCGCCTCCTCCGCAACGGGAATGTCCGACGTTCCGGCGGAAACCACGGCGATGAATCCCGGCAGTCTCGGCGGCGGATCCACGGTGATGGTCACCGTGCGGGCCGCTGCGTGATGAACCGCGTCCGGGTGGACCGCAAGGACCGCCTCGGCCGCCTCCGGAACGCACCGGGTCACCAGCACGTTGCTGCCGCGCTCGCGTTGGCGCGACACAATGGCCACAATCTGCTCCGGCGTCTTGCCCGCCGCGAACACCGCCTCCGGGAATCCCTGACGCAACGCCCGGTGGTGATCCACCTTGGCGAAGCCGATGTCCTCGAACGGCAAGTCGCGCAAACGGTTCAAGGCCTCATCCACGGGAGTGGCTCCCGTGGACACTCCATTCAAAAGCTCGCGTAACCGTGTTTCGTCCATTGGATTTCGCTCAATGCTCCGTAGCTACCGGCCTCCGGGACTCGTTCCGAATCCTCCGGTCCCGTTTGTTTTGAAAGAACCAGACTATAGCATGAGCGGCGCGCAATTCCAACGCAAGCAGCAGAAAACAAGCTCGTGCCGGCTTGTTCTTTTGCTCCAATTGCGTTTGTTTGGATTTCGCATGTATGATTGCGCGCAGACACGGCATCATTCGAAGCAGCGGAGATTATTGAATGGAACGCACATCGGGATGGAGCGGGCGCGAGACCGATTGGACCGCCCTGGAAGAACGAACACGGGCGGCCATGTTGGCTCAAACGGACGAGGAAGCGGCTTGGCTGGCCGGGGCGGCCTCGGCGCGCAAGGTGCTCCGGAGTTACAGCACCAGTTTCTTCTTGGTCACCCGTTTTCTGCCCGCCCCTAAACGCCGTGAAGTCGAGGCCATCTATGCCGCCGTGCGCTATCCCGATGAGATCGTGGATACATTCGCTCTGAATCCGGCTGAGGCCATTGATCGCCTGGAGGCCATACGATCGTTGTATCGAAGCGCCCTGGAGTATTCCTCCTTGCGGGAAAGCGTGCTCGATGGAACTCCATGGTTTCTGGCGTTGTTTGCCCGCGTGGTCCGGGAGAATGCTGTCCCGCCTCCCTATTACGAGGCCTTTCTCGACGCCATGGCGCGGGATGCGCGGCCTCAGCCCTTCGCCACGCTAGATAACCTGATCGACGAATACGTCTATGGCAGCGCCATTGTGGTGGGATACTTCCTCGCGTACGTCTACGGACCAAACCGCGAGGACGACTTTCCCCGCGCCATGAACGCCGCCCGCAGTCTGGGAATCGCCCTTCAACTCACCAACTCCCTTCGGGACGTGGCCGAGGATTATCGGCTTGGCCGCCTATACCTGCCGGTGGACATGCTACAAGAAGAAGGCCTGGAGAGCAACCCCAACCCCCTGGATCCCGCTCAGCAGGTTCCTCTGGCCCGAGTGCTTAAGCGGGTGGCGGACTTCGCGGAGGAATGCTACGAGGCGGCCGCGCAGGACCTCGACGCGTTCGCGCCGGACAGCCGCACGGCCATCCACGCTTGCATCGAGGTGTATCGGCAGTTGAATCAGCGGATAGCGGAGAGCCCCCAGCATTGCATTCTGCATCGCGCGAATGTGCCCCTGCGCGCCAAATTCCGCGTGTTGCCGGGCAGTAAGTACTGGCGTCTGCCCCTTGCCTTGTTGAGGCCATGAATGAGTTCCTCCAACCTACCAGCGTCCCATCCTCCTATCGCCATCATTGGAGCGGGACTCGGCGGACTAAGCGCCGCCATTCATCTGCGCGTGCGCGGACACGAAGTGACCGTGTTCGAGAAGGAAGACGCGCCAGGCGGACGGGCCAGCCGCATTGTCAGGGACGGGTTCACCTTCGACGTGGGGCCTTCCCTGCTCAATTATCCGTGGGTGTTCGAGGCGTTGTTCGCTGCTGCGGGGAAACGGCTCAGCGATTACGTGGAGCTGTTGCCCGTGGATCCCAGTGTCGCGTACCAATGGCCCGGCGGCGAACGTTTGGAGCTTACTAGCCAGTACGATCAATTGCGGGCGAACCTGGAGGCGCTTGAACCGGGGGCGGGCCTTGGCCTAGCCCGGTTCTTTCGCGACGCGCACGCCAAGTACACCCTCTCCTTCGACAAGCTCGTGACCCGAAACGCGGACAATCCGCTGGCGTGGCTGGGCGGATTGTCTTTCCGGGAAATGCTCCGCACCAGCGTTTGGCGGTCGCTGTATGGGGAACTGGGCCGTTTCTTCCGCAATCCGAGGATCCGGGAAGCCTTCGGGGCCTACGGGATGTACCTCGGGGGCTCGCCTTTTGATTTGCCCGGCATCTTTTCCATACTGGCCTATGGTGAACTGGCTTATGGGCTGTGGCTTCCCAAGGGCGGGGTCTACGGACTGGTGGAAGGAATGGCGAACCTGGCGAAGGAACTTGGCGTCCATATTCGCTGCAACACGCCCATGCAGGCCATCCAAGTGAAGGACGGAGCGGTGCGCGGGCTGAAACTCGCCAATGGCGAAACGGAAGACTGGCGGCTCGTGGTCTCCAACGTGGATGCGCCGACGACAAACACCCAACTCGTCGATGACAAAGCCTTTCGCGAGGCGGCGCAACGGAAAGTCGACCGCATCGCCATGACGCCCAGCGTTTACACCTTCTATTGGGGCATCCAGCGCCCTGTCGAGGGGATTGGACACCACACCATCTTTCTGCCCGACGACTACCGGGGCGCGTTCACGGATCTGTTCAAAAACGGCCGTCTGCCCGCCGGGCTTCCCTTTTACACCAGCGTGGCCTCGGCCACGGATCCCGGCCTGGCGCCTCCCAATGGAACCAGTGTGTTCGTGCTTGCGCCCGCCCCGCTTCTAAACTCGGAGAACGGCCATGCGGACGCTGTTGATCCCGGCTCAATCCGCGAACGCGTGCTAACCCGCTTGAATCACCATGGGGTTGACCTCTCTGAGGCCGATATTCACACCGAGACCGTGTACACCCCAACCGAGTGGCGCGATCGCTTTGGGCTCTACCGGGGTTCCGCCTTCGGCGAGGCTCACACGCTATTTCAGATGGGGCCTTGGCGCTCCCCGAATTACGCGCGGGGGATCGAAGGGTTGTATTACGTGGGCGCCGGCGTCCCGCCAGGCACGGGGATGCCCATGGTGGTTCTTAGTGGCCAGATGACAGCCGAACGGATTGCAAGCCATGCACGTTAAGCGTTACGGAACCGGTACGGAGCAAGTATTCCTGGCGGTTCACGGATGGGCGGGAAATCACCGCACATTTGCACCCCTGGCGCGTCATTTGCCGGACAACGCGTCGATTTTGGCGGTGGATTTGCCGGGCTACGGCAAGTCTTCCCCGCCTCCCGAATGGCGCATGGAATCCGTGGTGGATGGACTGGTCGAGGCGGCCCGGCAGGCGCCCGGCGGGCCAATAACCTTCATGGGGTTGTGCAGCGGGGCGGTGCTCGCGTTGATGGCGGCGAAGGAAACGCCCGAGCGCGCGGCGCGGGTCGTCATGATTGATCCGTTCGCCTATGTGCCCTGGTATTTCCGGATCTTCCTCTGGGGCAGCTTTGGCTATCACGCCTATCATGTCACGTTCGCCAATTCCCTCGGCCGCCGGTTCACGAACCGCTCGCTGGCAAGGCGCCGGACCGGGAAAAGCAACCTGACCAAGGCCTTCGCGCAGGTGGATCACTCGGTCACGCTGTCGTACTTGCGCATGTTCAACACGGTGGACGCCGTGGGACCCTTCAAGGAGATGCGGTTGCCCATCGATATCGCCTATGGCGAACGCACGTTCGCGGCGGTGAAGGATTCCGTGAAGCAATGGCGCGCCCAATGGCCCCAAGCGCGGGCATGGGAACTGCCGGGAGCGGGCCATCAGCCCATCGAGGAGGCCGGGGCCTCGCTGGCGGAGGTGGTGTTCGAGGAGGTCCCGGAGGAAGCGCGCACCGGAGCGGCGGCGGAATGATGGCGCTCGGGTGGGTGGTCTTTGTCCCCGCGCTCGTGACCGCGATGGTGATGGCGTGGAACGTGATGCAATGGCCCCGAATCGAGCCCACGCCCACGGTTGCCACCAAGGAGCGCGTCTCGATCTTGATTCCGGCGCGGAACGAGGCCGAACGCATCGGGCCTTGCATAACGAGCGCGCTCGCTCAAGGCGAGGCCGTGGCGGAAGTACTGGTCTATGACGACCATTCGACCGACGGGACCGGCGAAGCCGCTTGTGCCGCCGCGGAGGGAGACACTCGGCTTCGCGTGTTACCGCCTCAACCATTGCCCGAAGGCTGGGCGGGCAAACCGTTCGCCTGCCACACGCTGGCCGGAGAAGCAAAGGCGCCTTGGCTCCTGTTTCTCGACGCGGATACGCGCCTCGCGCCCGGCGGACTGAACGCCATGCTGATGGAAGCTCGCCGCCGCGAAGTGACGCTCCTTGCGCCATGGCCGGGCATTGAACAGCATGGGGCTTGGGAACAACTCCTCATGCCCATGCTCAACTTTTGTGTGTTCACCATCTTTCCCGCGCCGATGGCGCTGCGGAGGCGGGACGCCTCGATGGGATTGGCGCATGGGGCCTGTATCTTGGCCAAGACAGAGACGTACCACCGCATCGGCGGACACGAGACGGTCCGCGACGCACTGTTTGAGGATACGCGGCTCGCACGGCAATGGCGCGCCCAAGGCGAGCAAAGCGCGTGTTTGGATGGATGCCGGGTGGTTCAGGTGCGGATGTACGACACGTTGGGCGGCATCTGGCGGGGATTCGCCAAGAATGTCCATAGCGGCTTCGAGCGGCAGTCTAGTTTCTGGCTCTTTATGGCCGCGCACGCCGGGGTGGGCATCGCGCCGTTCGTCATCGCCCCTTGGCGCGTGCTCACCGGCGCTTCGGCGGGTGGATGGCTCGCCGCGGCCCTTTGCGTGCTCGC
>SKRY01000047.1 GCA_007118235.1 Candidatus Hydrogenedentota bacterium
TGAACAGGAAATCGCCCGTTGCACTGAAATGGTCCAGGCCGGCGTGGAACAGTTCTGCAAGTGGGAACAAGGACTAGCGGCCGAACCCACCATTGTGTCCATGACCCGGGAAATCGACGCGATCCGGGAACGGGAACTGAACAAGACCTTGCGGGCGCTTTCTCACTTGCCGGAAGAGGATTGGGAGCAAATCGCCTATCTGAGCAAGCGCTTGGTCAACGCCATGCTTCAACAGCCCATGCGTCAACTCAAGCAAGAAGTGGCCGAACGGGATCCCGCCACGGTGCTGTCCTTCGTGAACCGTCTCTTCGGGCTTAACGGCCACGCCTCCTTGTAGATAAAGATCACGGCGGCGCGAACGTCCTTGTTCACTGTGCGGGCGCGCCGGGGACGCCGCTTCCACCCCAGCATCTTCTTCATTGCACATGGCTTGCGGGAACAGGCTCCGTTAGGGGGAGCATCATTGCTGCGCCCTCCATCCGTGTACGCCGGTTAATCTTCCCCTCCGTAAAAAACCCGTATACAAAACCTGCCGAAACCCTGTTTTTCCCCGATGCGCCAAGCGTTGTTCCATCCTACACTACTGTTGAGGCTTTGGGGAAGGAATCCAAGGGGGAAGGGGGATCATGCCGCTATTTGCCCGAGAGACCGATAGGGGGAGCGTTGTCGGAATGAGGCGCCTTCGGGTAAGACCAGTCCTGCCGGCTATCATTGCGCCGCTGCTGTTGTTGACCGTGGCGGGAAGCAGCGGGATTGAAGGCTGCGCCTACAGTCCCGGACGGGTGGGTTATGTGGGCAACGCCACGTGCATGGGCTGTCACGATGGACGAAGCGCTTCGGACATGCGGCGCTTCCGCGATAGCGCCCATGCGGGCGTCTCGTGTGAGACGTGCCACGGCCCCGGCTATGACCACGTGCGCGTGGGGGGCCGGGGCGGTTTGTTGATTGACAATCCAGCCCGTGAACCGTTTGCGCAACAGGCCGAAGTGTGTACGCAATGCCACCAAGACACGGTCCGGGGATACGAGCGCACCCTCCACGCCACGGCCCAGGCGGCATCATGTCACGACTGCCACGACGTACACCGGGAGGGCGGCCTCAGCAAAGCGAAGCAGGGTCCAGTGGCCAACCGTCTAGAGGCCATCGCGGAAACGTGCAGCGATTGCCACGGAGTGCAGACCGCCCAGTTTTTGGAGAGCGGTCACGCCCAGGCCGGCGTGGCCACCTGCGTGAGTTGTCACGACATGCATCGCGAGGAGATGTTCACCGCGGATCCCGTTGACAACTCCCTTTGCCTGCAATGTCACGGCAGCCGCTTTCTGGGGTTCCATACCGAGGCCAACATTGATTTCCACACGGGAGACTTCCACCCCGTGGATCCGGCGCAGTCGGGGGCGAGCCGGTGCACTTCGTGCCACATGCCGCCCCTGGAGCAGGAAGGCCAGCCGGATGTCCCCCATGATCATACCATGGCGCCCTTTCCACCGGCAGCCACGAACGAACTCCTTGGGGAGGGCGTCTTTCCCGTGCCGCCCAATTCATGCGCGGGCATTGCGGGCTGTCACGATCCCGCCGTTCCCGGCTCGGGCCCGCCTTTTGACGTAAACAACCCCATGGACAACACCTTCTTGCAGGAATTGTATGAGACCATCGGCGAACTACCTTAACGGCCGGGGCCCGTTCCGGCAAGACGGGACACGGCGCGTGGATTCCCCATACCCAGGGCGGGCGATGGGCTGGTCCGCTCTATTGCGGGCCGCGGCGGTCGCGTTGTTGGCGCTGGGTCTGGGTGCGGCGCCCTCCGCCGGGGCGGAAGAGGACGAGGAGCGGGAACCGCCGGCGTTGCCCTTGGAAGTCCCGGATCCAGACCGGGGCTGGATAACCGGCGGTTATTACGAGGCGGGGATTGACGCGGCGGGCGCGCGATGGAACACGGACATAGATCTTCATCAGAATCTGCGGCTTCAGTTGGGGCCGCCCGGCAACGATAGGCTCCGGTTTGACGGGTGGGTGTGGTTTAACGCGGACTTGGACTCCCGCCAAAGGCCGTCCAGCGTGTTGCGGGACATCAACGAAGCAACGTGGGGCTCGCGCGTGCGCGCCCGTGTGCCCCACCTCTACGTGGAGATGGATGACCTTTGGGGCGATTCCACGTTGCGCCTCGGCCGGCAGCGCATCCGCGAAGGCGTGTCCTTCAGCCGGATCGACGGCGCATACTTCAAACAGTCGCGGGAGGAATGGGACTGGTACGCCTTCCTCGGATCACGGGCCTCCCTATACGACGAGCGTTTGTTCCGGGATCCGGTTCTTGGCGGCGGCGTCTCCCGCCGGCTCTTTCCCACTACACGGGTGGCGGTGGACGCCTACTACGCGGAACAGCGGCGCCGCCGTTCCGAGGTGGTCCGCCCTGGGCTCATTCCTAGGCTGCTGGGACGGCCCTTTCCCCAGCCGGTGAGCCGGAAAGTAAGCGACAACCTCCACACGGTGAGCCTGTGGCAGGATCTGGGCCAGTATCACCGCTTATTTGGGCGGTTCACCGTCAACAACGGCCGCGCCGACGAATTGATCCTCGATTTGACCGGGCTTTATGCGCCTTGGGAGCTAAGCTATCAAGTCACGTACCGCACCCGGATGCAGCGTCTTCGTGACCGGGTCAATGACATCTCGTATTTCTACCGGGTGCTGGGGCCCTACGAGCGGTTTGACCACTGGCTCGCCTCGGTGCAGCGGCCCCTGACCGAACGTCTTACCCTCTCCCTGGAAGCGGAGCTTCACCGGACGGAGAACGGCGATGCGCCGTACACCATCAACCGTGACTACGAACGCTACGCCGCCATCTTGAGCATGAGCGATCTCGGCCCGGGCCTGGATGTGAGTACGGCGCTTGAGCGCTGGAAGGTGGACGGCGGCGAGAGCTTGTGGGCCGTCACTGGTGAGGTTAAGAAAGAGTGGGACCAGCTCGAGGCCGCGCTGGGACTCGATTACCAGCGCTACAAGGACGTGCTCGTTCAGTACAACCCCTTCCCGTTCATGGTGTACCAGGGGCTCGTCTACTCGCTGCCGGGCGTTTACCCCGGCTTCGCGCCGGGGGTGCGCCTGTTCGATGAATGGACCGTAACCACTCGCGAAAACGTCTACGGCGCGTACGCGCGAATCCACTGGGACGTGGCCGATAACCAGGAAATCCGGACCCGGATCACCTACGAAGAAGATGATGGTCCGGAATCCCCCTATTGGCGCGTACGAAGCGAATACACCTTTCGATTTTGAGGAGACCGGCGGCGTATGTCTAGCGCCAACGAATGGAAGACCGTCAAGTCCTGGATCGGCCACCTACCCCCCAAGCGCACCGCGGCCGCCGTCCTGGTGTGTGTAACCGCCTCGGCGTGCCTGACCTTTTTGGGGTGGGACGACCCGGATCCTGATGTGGTCGAGCGAGGCATCGAGTTTGATCACGCCTTTCACGCCGACGTGGGACCGGTGGAATGCTCCATCTGCCACCAGGAAACGCCGGAGGAGGACTACGACTACGGCATGCCCGGTCACAACATCTGCGGCGTGTGCCATGACATCCCGCCAGACGCCTTGGAGTGGCGGGACGTCGAGGAAATCGACTTAGCGGGCTGCGACGAATGTCACACCCGGCCGGATTATTCGGTGGATCCTCAGGAGCGCCGTATCTCCCAAGAGGTCATTTGGTCACACGAGCCTCACATCGCCGCCGAACTCGCGTGCCAGGAGTGCCACGTGGACCCGGACCGGCCCGTGCGCCGGCCGGTTCCGGACGTGACGCTTAAGGACTTTTGCATGAACTGTCACGATGACATGCAGCCGTTTCCCGAGGCTGTCCGTCCCTTCCTTCGGCTTGACGAGGAGGAGCTTATCGCCCTGCTGGAGGACGATGATCCGCCCGAGCCCCTGCGGGACGAGGACGTGCAGCGCCTCCTCGAGGACGTGGGCATGCCCCCGCCGCCCGAGATGGTGGATTTACTGGACTGCTCGGTCTGTCATACTCAGCTTGACAAGAACGTGATTCCGACTGAGCGCGAGGGCCGGCCGTTGCCCCATGACAATGATACCGTCTGGCGGCGGATGCACGGCCGGGAATATCAAGTGGACCCGCAGTTCTGCAATCAATGTCACGTTTCCGAAGAGGATTGCGATTCATGCCACGCCAAGACAGCCCCGGACAACCACACCCTGACGTGGCGCCGCACGACTCACGGCATCCGCGCCACCTGGGACCGGCAGAATTGCGCGGTATGCCACGAGGAAGATTCCTGCCTCAAGTGTCACCAAAGCGCCACTCCGCGCTCGCACCGCCGGGCGGGCTGGGATAGCCCTCTCAACCGGCACTGCGTATCTTGTCATTACCCGCCCGAGCGCACTTCCTGCACGGTATGTCACGAGACGATTGAACACCGGCGGGCCATGCGCTCGCCCCATACGCGAGGGCTTTACCCGGCCAACTGCTCACTGTGTCACCCAGGGGGATTGCCCCACCAAGCCCCGCATTTGCTCAACAGCACCGTGCATTGCACGGAGTGCCACCAGTAACGCTCGGGCCGCGTGGCCGTCTGTCGGCAATGGCCCCAGATCGGAGGAATGCGGGCCATGGCGCTCCGTCCGTCTTACTCAGCCTCCAGAACGGCGCTCCGGGATTTTCACGGACGGTTTTTCCGTGGAATCCACCTTTACACGGATGTTGGCGCGCGGGATGACCTTTACACTTACATGTGCGGGAAAGGCGGGAGGAGAAATACGGGATTGCCCGCTCCAACCCGCGTGGACGCGATGGGAAGAAGCTGGCCGAGGGCCGTCAAGCCGATGGTGGCGTGACAGCTTCGCGGGCCGGAAAGGAGTTAGTGAAGATGATTCGATTGCGCA
>SKRY01000118.1 GCA_007118235.1 Candidatus Hydrogenedentota bacterium
GACCATTACCCACATCCCCCTCAAGGACGGCGCTGAACTGAATCAAGTCCCCACGCCGCGCAAACAATCCCAGGCGTTGCTCAACGCCCTCCGCGTCACCCTGTCCTCCCATATCCCCACGCTCGAACTGTGCGTAGCCACGAAGAAAAAGCTCCTCTCACGCCGCGTAACCTCTTGAAAAACAAGGGCTTACGCAACCACTAGGGTGTCGAACGCCAGGGGGAACATCCGTTCCAACACCAACTGAGGTCCAGGGGGCAACAGAACGGGGATCACGCTTATAGGACGTTCTCAACAAGGTAGACGGTGTTAGAAGGCGGCGATGGCCGCTTTCTAACAACCCCGATTGCCCATTCGCCATTGGCTGCGATATCCCATCCCGGCGGGCTGAAATAGTTCAGCCAGTCGCATTGGTGGACCGTTTGAACTTCACGCGCCTGGATGTCGAACCGATCAACGCGGCGGGGATCGGCTGCCCGGCTGAGTATGTATACGCCGTCTGTCGTCAGGCTCCACTGGCGTGGGATGACGTTGGTCAACGCGTTGCCGACCAGCCTCTCTTCCCCTCCGTCAACGGGCACTTGCCAGAGGCCGCCGCCGCTCCGGGACTTTGTGTAATACACCATGGCTCCATCCAGGGATTCGAAGGCCTCGTAGCCGCCTTGGTGCGTTACCTGAGTGGCGGTCCCCCCAGTCACAGGCTTTCGCCAAACCTGGAACTCCCCCGTCCGGTTCGAGGCGAAATAGAACCACTTGGCGTCTCGCGACCAACTCGGGAGGACGTTTGCGGTGTTTCCGTGGGTGAGCTGTTGGGGCTCACTGCCGGCCACATCCACGACGTAGACGTTGGCCGCGCCGCCCGCGCGGGAATCAAAGGCGATCCGGTCCCCGGCCGGGGCCCATCGGGGAGAGCCGGTGAAGGGTCCGTCAAAGTTCGTGAGCTGGCGCGCATTGCCGCCATCGGCCTCCGCCATCCATATTTCGGGATTCCCTGAGCGATAGGAGCCAAATGCAATCCGGCGGCCCTCGGGGCAAAGGCGGGGATGATAATCCGAGGACGTGAGAGAACTAAGGGACTCGTACCGGCCTCCTTCGGTCAAGTCCTTTCGGACCACCTGCCACTTATGAGGATCTTCCATATACAGGAGGCGGCCGCCGCGCGGCGATGCGGCCGGATAGTAGAGTCCCTCCCTGTTAGCCATCATCGGCGTCGTCTCTCCATCCGTCAAGGATGCTCGAAACAAACGCCTCTGGTCCCAGCCCTTCGCGTATATAATGGATTCGCCGCCTGGAGTCCATGTCAGACCGGTGATTGGTTTGCCGTCGATGGTGAGCCGTTGCTGCCTCTCTCCTTCGGGCGAAATGAGATAGATGTCGGCCATATTCGGGTGCAGACTCCGGGCAAAGGCGAGGATTTGTCTGTCGGGCGAATACGCTGGCCAACGATCACCCATGGCCCCGGCTGGCGGAAAGGTAAGTTGGCTTTGCTTGCCGGTTTCCACGGCGAGTTGGTGAATCGCCCAAGGAGCATTGTCCGTATCCCGTTTAGCGAAAAGAATCCGCTGGCCATTGGGCGACCACGTCAGCCCGCCCCTCAACTCTCCAGATAGAAGCCGTTCGGCTTCTCCTCCGGTGCTCGGAACACGCATGAGATGCCGCTCATTATCATCTTCGCCACGCCGCAAAAAGGCAATGTACCGCCCGTCCGGCGACCATGCCGGATGTTGGTCATGCGCCTCTCCAGTCGTCAGCGGCCGGCCTCCCCCGCCAATGTCTTGAATGTAGATGTTCTTACCATCGCGGAACCAAGCAAAGGCCACCCTATCCCCACAGGGCGACAATGCGGGTTCTCCCGTCCAACCGGGCAGCGTCGTCAGCGGGGTAATGCGCGTCGCTCCGCGGCGGGAGCCCTCGTTGACGGTATTATCTGCATCGGCATACAAACCTGGTTGGGACACGGCGGCCCAGACGCCAAGGGCGATGAGGGCGCCGGCGGAAACGGCGGCCGCGGGCCACTTCCATAACCAAGATCGGCTCGGCTTGGGCGCGTGCGCCTGAGGGCAAAGGCTGAGTTCCGCGCACAGACGTTCCAAGGCTACACGCAGCCGTGCTGCGTCCTGGAGACACTCCTCCCAGTCCCATCCGCTCCCCCCAGCAAACAGTTCTGGGTGAGGAATCCTTTCCAACGTTTCTTGGATTCCCGTCGCAAGCGCATGGGTATCTGACTCCGGGGCTACCTCCGCCCGCGTTTCACCAAAGTTTATGACCTTTACACGGCCGTCTGCGGTGACGAGAATGTTGGAGAATCCTAACGCGCCGTGGGTGACATCAGTCGCATGAGCGCATTCCAGCGCGGCGGCTGCCTGAACGCCGTACGCAAGCAATTCGTGATGGGGTAATGACCCTGCAATAATGCGCTCCGCCAGCGTCTTCCCCTCAAGTAGCTCCATCACCATGAAGGGGAGACCGTCATGCTTGCCAATATCATAAACCGTGCAGATGTTTGGATGGTTTATGATAGACGCGAACCGGGCTCGGCGAAGAAATCTCCCGATCGCGTCGGGATCGGTCACCGTGAGCAATTTGATGGCGACGTCCCGTCCCAAGACAGTGTCCTTGGCGTGATAGATCGCCGTTGCTTTTTCTCTGCTGATGCGGCGTTCGATCCGGTACCGCCCAATCCGGACGCCGGTTTTCAGTTCAACAGCTCTGTCAACACCGCCGCGTTTGTTCATCACCCTCACCTTTACGCGGACTTGCCGGGCTGGCGGATCTACATCCGTCAGCCCGGTAACTGGAAATCGTCCACAATATAGACCTCCGATGGCGACCGCTCGCCCCGGACCACGGTACCAGTGACGCCGAGCGCCCAGGTTTCGTCCGGGCTTACCACGAACCGGCCGCCAAGAAGCTCAAGATTGCTGGAGCTAACGAGGCGGATAACCTCTCCAGTTTCGTACTCAAACACTTCGATGGCCGGGGGGCTAGTGTCAGTGTTGAGGAAGTAGATTCCACGCTCCCCGACCGACCATAGACGGCTGCTTACCTGTGCAAGTTCTTCGTGTAAGACTGCGTCGCCGCCGTCCGCCGGGAGTTCCCACACGCCGTCCGTGATCATGCTCGTTGAGTAGTAGACCGTCTCTCCGTCAGGGGCTTCGAACGCCTCAAATCCGCCTCCTGTCGTGATCTGGATAGCATGCCCCCCATTGAGATGTTTCTTCCATATCTCGTTCCGTCCGGTACGATCAGAGGAGAAATAGATCCACTCTCCGTCCCGTGACCAGGTCGGAACATAGTTCGACGATACGTCGCTTGTAAGCCGCCTGAGTTCACCGCCATCCGGACGCACCAGGTAGATCCCCGGTACACCGTCCACGCGGGAGTCAAAAGCGATCCACGTACCGTCCGGCGACCACCGCGGAGTTCCAGTCACTGGTCCTCCAATATCCGTCAGTTGAGAGAATTCGTTTCCCCCGGCATCGGTCACCCATATCTCCCGGGAACCCGATTGGTTGGAGCTAATGGCAATCCGGCTCCCATCGGGCGAAATGTCGGGGTCGGACAATTTTGACCACGAGGTGGCGAGGGGCGTGATGTTCGCAACGGCCTGCGAATCTGCCGTTGGTAGACTGACTCGCCAGATATCCCGTGTTTCTCGCCGCAGTGTGTACGCCAATCGGGAGCCGTTACGGGAAACAGAAGGACGAAAAATGCCCCGAGGCGCCCCGGGAAAGACCAGCGGCGCTCCCCCCCCAACCAGCAGGCGCGACAAACGGGGTTGCGTCGATCCCCACGCATAGATCACCGAGCTTTCATCCAGCCCCCAAGTCACCCCAAACGCCCCCTGGTTTTCAAACGACAGTCGCTCAACTCCATCTTCCCCAAGAACGCCAATGTGGATGTCTCCGACACCGCTATAAAAGGCCCGTTGAAACGCAAACGAGCGGCCGCCAGGCCCAAAGGCGGGTTGCTTGTCGCCGTGCGCGCCTTCGGGAGGCTTAGTACGGTGTACGATTTCTCCCGTCTCGGGAGCGAGAAAATGCACGCCCCAAGGTTCCTCTTCCGACTCGCGCGCCGCGAACGCAATCAACCCTCCATCCGGTGACCAGTCTAGGCCGCCGGCATCTGACACAAGAATATCGCCGGAATACAGATATTGTTCGGCGCCGCCATCCGCGGGGACGGTTACAACGCTACCGCTGCCGTCCTCATGACGAAGGAATGCCACCCGCTCTCCGTCGGGCGACCATACCGGAAACCGGTCGCGGCTTGATCCCTCCGTTAGAGTCAGTGGCGGGCTGTCGCTCCCGATTTCGTGTACATGGACATTCCAGTCGCCGTCAAATCCCACGACGGCGATCCGGTTTCCGCTGGGCGACAGGGCCGGATCCTCCGCCGCGCCAGGCAATTCGTCCAGCAATACTGGTTGCAGTGACTCCAACGGCACGTCGCCTTCGCCTCGGACAAACCACCCCCCGGCGCCTACCGCGAGCCAGGCCCCAAGCACGGTGATCGCGCCTCCTGTCAGCGCAACTGCCAATTTCCAGCGCCAGCGCCGGTGGCGGGGCGGGTCTAGTCCCGTGGGGGTGTGAGGGAAAGGCGCATCCCCGGCCTCACCGGCCCGATCCCCCCCCAGTTTCAGCAGCGCCTCGCGCAGTTCGCCCGCGGTCTGACAACGGGCTTCGGGGTCCTTGGCCAAGGCCTTGACGATGATGGCCTCAAGTCCGCGGGGCAAGCCTGGCTTCAGCTTCGTGGGCGGAGGCGGTTTCTCATGCAGAATCGCCCGTTGCAGCAACGCCGATGTGGTGTCGTCGAAAGGCAGTTGGCCCGTGGCCATCTCGTAGAGGACCGCGCCCAGCGAATACAGGTCCGTGCGGGGATC
>SKRY01000196.1 GCA_007118235.1 Candidatus Hydrogenedentota bacterium
CCCACGGACGCGCTTATCGTCGTGGACATGCAGAATGACTTTTGCCCGGGCGGGGCCCTCGCCGTGGAAGGCGGGGACGCGATCATTCCGGGCATCAACAAGGCCGAAACCTTGTTCCATCACAAGGTTTATACCCGCGACTGGCACCCGTCCGGCCATTGTAGCTTCTCGGACAATCCCAGCTTTGTCAATGGCTCCTGGCCGGTTCATTGCGTGGCCGAAACGCCCGGGGCGGAGTTTCATCCCGATTTGAAAATTCCCACGGACGCCATCGTGGTGGACAAGGCGACGGAGAGTAACAAGGAAGCCTACAGCGGGTTCGATAACACCCACCTCGGGGCCACCCTGCATGGCAAGCGGGTCAAGCGGGTGTTCATCTGCGGGCTGGCGGCCGATGTGTGCGTGCGCTGGACCGCGCTCGACGCGCTCAAGGAAGGGTTTCACCCCGTTCTGATCGAGGACCTGACCAAACCCGTGGATAATCCCCCGGGCACGGCCGAAAAAGTGCGGGAAGAGTTGCGCCATGCCGGGGTAGTCTCTGTTCGTTCGGATGAGTTGGAATGACGGATCTCACGCAAGGCTGGTTCAAACGCAAGGGCCTCGCGCTCTTCACGGATCTCTACGAGCTGACCATGATCGCGGCCTATCTGCGCGAAGGGGTGGCCGATCGCCGGGTGTGTTTTGAATACTTCTTCCGCGATCTGCCGCCCCATTCGGGGTTCGCGGTCACGGCGGGGCTTTCCTGTTTCCTCGCGTACCTCGAAAATCTCCGCTTCGAGGAGGATGACATCGACTACCTCCGGTCACAGGACATTTTCGAGGAGGAGTTCTTGGAATACCTCCGGGAATTCCATCCCCGGTGCACGGTGCGCGCCATGCCGGAGGGCACGTTGGCGTTTCCCAATGAACCCATCGTGCAGATTGAGGGGCCGCTGTTCGACGCCCAACTCATCGAGACCGCGCTGCTCAACTTCCTGAATCACCAGACCTTGATTGCCACCAAGGCCGCGCGGGTGTGTCTGGCGGCGGAAGGCGATCCCGTGCTCGAGTTCGGGCTGCGCCGCGCGCACGGTCCCGATGGCGGCGTGAGCGGGTCGCGGGCGGCGCACATCGGCGGGTGTGTGGCCACGAGCAATGTGTTGGCCGGCAAGATATTCGATATCCCCATCTCCGGCACGCACGCCCATAGCTGGGTGATGAGTTTCGAGAGCGAGCTGGAGGCGTTTCGGCGTTTCGCGGCCATCTATCCGGGCCGCTGCATCCTGTTGGTGGATACCTACGATACCTTGGAAAGCGGCGTGCCCAATGCCATCACCGTGTTCAAGGAGATGCGAGAGGCCGGGCATGACATTCGTCCGGCCATCCGCCTCGACAGCGGCGACTTGGCAAAACTCAGCAAGCAGGCCCATCGGATGATGACCGAGGCGGGCCTCGAGGATCCGCTCATCGTCGCTTCCAACGACTTGGATGAGGACCTCATCGCCGACTTGAAGCGGCAAGGCGCGAAGGTCAACGCATGGGGCGTGGGGACGCACCTCATCACGTCGTGGGATTGCCCGGCGCTGGGCGGCGTGTACAAACTCGTCTCCATCCACAACAGCGATGGCTGGCGCGCGCGCATCAAGATCTCGTCGAACATGTCCAAGGCGACCGATCCCGGCCGGAAGAACGTGGTGCGGTATTACGACGCCAGCGGCGCTCCCCTGGCCGATGTCCTCTATGAAAGGGACGAGGAATGGGCGGAAGCCGCCAACAACGGCTACGTCGAGGGCCGCCGGCGCAACAACCCGCACTTGCCCGCCCGCATCCGCGGCGCGGTCCGCGGGGAGCCGCTGTTGAAGACGGTGTTCGACCAAGGCCAGCGCGTGTCCGAGGTCCAGTCAACCAGCGCCATCCGCGAGTGGACCCAACAACAGATCACGGGCTTGCCCGGCGAATTCACGCGCCTGCGCAATCCCGAAATCTACCGCGTCATCCTTTCACAGCGCATCGGCGACCTTAAGGAGGAACTCCTCGAATCCCCCGAGTTGGCGGGCTAACGGCTCGTCATCGCCGTCCAGCCTCTACTTCCCGGTACACGGCGGAGCGCAGCTCCATGGGATTGGAGATGTTGGAGAACGCCTTGACGTGCCCTCCCATGCCCCGAATCACAATGGTTCCGTAGTTGAGCAGGCGGCCGGGCAGGGTTTGGTTCACGTCAAGCCCCTCCACCCGGCTGAGCATGGTTTCAAGGGATTCCCGCCGAATCAGCCCCACCTTCACGATGAGGCGCCGGTTGGTGACGGCAAACTCACTGCTTTTGTACGTTAGCACCGCGCTAACCGTCTGGAAAAACGCCAACGCGAACACGATGAGCCCGCCTACCATGCGCACGGTTTGGCCAACCCCTTGCGCGCCGGCGGGGAGATACGGCAAGAGGCGGCCCGCAATCACGTACAGCGCAATCGCGCCGGCCCACCACGCCAAGGGCTTGAGAAAAAGCATCCAATGAAGCCTGGCCCGGTGCACGATTTCCTCGTCCGGCTCAAGATTGCGCTCGACATACCCCATCGCCGTTTCCCTTTCTTTCGTTTCCTCCAACCACGGCACGCGCCACTGCTATCACGCGGGCTCATCATCGGACGGTTTCCTCTGCCTCCGGCGCCGGCGATTCTTCTGCTTGCGTATCTTCTCTTGCCGCCGGGCCTCGGGACTCGCCTTCCCTTGTTGTTGCGCTTCCAGCAGCTCGCACAACCGCCGGCGCGCATAAAACCGGTTGAGCCCTTGACTTCGCGCCTGCTGCATCTTAACCTCAACGCCGGACGGCCCATGAACAAGATGCACACACGTGGCGGTGCGATTCACGTGCTGCCCGCCCGGTCCGCCCGAACAGACAAACCCTTCGCTCAGGTCCCGCTCCTGAACGCCGCATGCCTCCATCCGTTGATACAGCTCCTGCTCCTTTTGGGGGGTCACGCCAAATTTGCTCATACCCCGTGATGATAAGCCATGGAAGACCTTCGGGCAAATCGGCCGCCAGCCCGGAAATGGGGATTCCCCTTAATTTGACTTTCCGCCTCGCTCTGGTGTATTGATAATGCATTCCCAGAAACGAATCCCCGGACTCGCACCCGAACGATCCGGCATAAATAATCAGAAGCCTCATGAATCCCGACGGTTTTTCGCGCCTCCATACCACTGCACTGCTCGTTCTCTTCTTCGTTTCCGGCTTCGCCGCGCTGGTGTACCAGGTGATGTGGGTGCGCGAGTTGGGGCTGCTGTTCGGCAGCACGGCGCAGGCGGCGGCCCTGATCATCGCCATCTTCTTCGCCGGCCTTGGCGCGGGAAGCTGGTTCTGGGGGCGGCGCGCGCCGGGGTTCACGTCGAGTTTGCGCTGGTTCGGCCTGCTCGAAATCGGGGTCGCCGTCACGGCCCTGGGGTATTTCGTGCTGGTGGACGCGTACCATGCGGTGTACCCCGCGCTGTACGCCGCCGTGGGTCATTCGCCAGTCCTTGACACGCTCACCAAGGCCGCCATCGCCGCGACCATCCTGTTCTTGCCCGCGTTCCTCATGGGCGGCACGTTGCCGCTCATGGGGCAGCATCTCATCCGCGTGAAAGCCCAGCTCGGCCGGGCGGGCGCGAAGCTATACGGCGTGAACACGGCGGGCTCGGCGTGCGGCGCCTTGGCGGCGGGCTTCGTGCTGCCGCTGGCCCTTGGATTCCGTAACGCGTATCTCCTCGCCGTGGGACTCGACCTCGCCGTCGGGATGACCGCCGTGCTGCTGGCGCGGTTCGCGGCCCCGCCGCCGGACGCCAGCATCCCCGAAACGGAGCCTCCCCCCGAATCCGCGGCGGGTTTCGTCGATCATGATGGACTACCGGGGCGCCTTATCGCGAGCATCGCCTTCGCGTCCGGCTTCACGACGCTCGCCGTGGAAGTCATCTGGACGCGGCTCTTCGCGCAGGTGCTCCAGAACTCGGTCTACACCTATGCCCTGGTGTTGTCGGCGTTCCTTGTGGCGCTCGCTCTCGGGGCGTTGTTGGCCAACCTATTGTGCCGTGAACGCCGCTTCCCGCCGCACCTCGTGCTTGGCCTTCTCCTCGGCCTGTCGGGACTCGCCATCGCGGTATCGCCCGTGCTGTTCACCGTGATTACGAACGATTTGGCCTACGTCGGCGCGGAGCGCGGCTGGGCGGGGTACGTGTTCGCGGTAGGGGGCGTTGCGGTCATCGTGATGCTCATCCCCGGCATCGTCTTCGGGGCGGTGTTGCCGTATTTGTTCCGTCTTGTCCAGGACAGCGTCCGGCAGCCCGGCGACCTTATCGGACGGCTCGTTTCGATTGACACCTTCGGGGCCATTCTCGGCGCGCTGGCGGGCGGATTCGTCCTGCTGCCGCTGCTGGGCGCATGGCGCAGCCTCTTTCTCCTCGCCGCCGTGTATCCCGTGCTGCTTGCGGCGGTTGCGTTGACGCGGATGACCCGCCAGCGCCTAGGCGTGGCCGCCGCCGCTGGGGCCGCCGCCCTGCTAATCGCAACGGCGAATCCGCAGACTCTCCAACACGTTCGATTCGGCGCACGCGGAGGCGAACGGCTCATCGCCGCGCGCGAAGGCGCCCACGCCACCGCGGCGGTCGTGGAGCTGGTGGCCGGGGGCTATGTCATGCGGGTGAACAACTACTACACCCTGGGCGGCACGAACAACGTGTTCACGGAACGGAACCAGACCGTGATCCCCATGCTCACCCATCCCGAGCCGGAATCGGTCTTCTTCCTTGGCATGGGCACGGGCATCACCGCGGGGGCGGCCTTGGCCTTTCCGGTCGAGCGCGTTGTGGTGACGGAGTTGTTGCCCGAGGTCGTGGCGCTGTCCCGCGCGCATTTTGGGCCGTGGATCAA
>SKRY01000326.1 GCA_007118235.1 Candidatus Hydrogenedentota bacterium
GGCCTTGGCGCGCTCGTTTGCCTCGACGTAGCGGGCCAGCATGTCGTCAAAGGTCATGCGCTTGGGATCATCGCAGACCAACACCAGCAAGGCGATTTGGCGGCCCATGTCGTTCACGTAATAGTGCACCTCGACATCGTAGGCTTCAAAACGGAGAAGCCGCACGAGGCTGTCGCCAATCAGGGCGTTCCGCGCACGGCCGACGTGCGGGCTGGCGTTGGGGTTGATGCTCGTGTGTTCGACCAACGCCTTGACGCCCTTGCCCAGCCCTAGGCTTCCGAAGGCGCCGCCCTGGACCGCGATCTCCGCCGTGATGCGCCGGCCCACCGCGCCCCGGTCCAGACGGAAATTGACATAGGGACCCGCCGGGCGCGCCTCGGCGACCTCGGGACCGAAGGACACCTCTTGCGCGATGCGCGCGGCGAGCTGGGGCGGTTTCAGGCCGAGCTTCTTGGCCCCCTCGAAGGCGCGCAGCGACACGTCCCCCATCTCCAGCTTGGGCGGCGGAGCGAATGCGAGGTCCTCGCGATGCAATTCAGGTATATCCCGTACAATGGCGTCGGTAATGGTATCGAAAGCGTTCAACTGTAACTCCTTGACGGCGGGCTCACCGCGTTGAGATGATTCCGGGGAAACGAACGGGGATTGATTGCGGATATCGGGCGTGCTAGGCTTGCCGGGAATTCTCACGAAACCATAAAGGGAAACAACCCATGCACCACATCAAATCGGTTACACAAACGCCCTCACTGGCGCAGCTTGACTTTGGAGGCGGCGGGACGCTTGATCCCTTTCAGCAGCTTATCTTGATACTCCTCAGCGCTTTTTACGGCGATCACCCCGATGCCCCCGCGATTCTAAACAATCTTCAAAAGTATTTCCGCAAGCTTCCTTGATTGGAGGAAGAAGGATAAAGAAGGGGGACCGCCCTTTTGACAACGGGGTCCCCCACCGTCTCTTCGGTTTCAAGGCCGCCGGCCAAGCCTAATCGGCCTCTTCCGCCTCGCGGCCTTCCATGGTCCGGCGGCGAATCTCCTGCTGGAATTCGTCCGCCCTTGACCACCGGCGGTCGAGTATCTGTATGATGTGAAACCCGTGCTGAGAGACGATTACGGGACTAATCTCACCCACCTCTCCCTCGCCCCACACATAGGCCTCGAAGCTGTCCACAAAGGAATCCTTGGGATAATACCCCAAGTCGCCCCCACGGCGCGCGCTGCGGGGATCATCGCTGTATTGGCGGGCCAAACGGGAGAAGCTCTCCCCCTCGGCCACCGCTTGACGAATGGCCAAGGCGCGCTGGTAGGCCTCGTTCCGTTCTTCCTCCTCGGCTGTGGGACTAACGCTAATCAGAATATGACGCACGCGCGCCTCGGAGACCGCCGGCGCCGCCCGGCCCATGCCCCACATCACGCCAGCCAGCGCCAGCACCAGAAGGATGACGCCCCCCCACACGAGTTTCGTCCGGTCACGTGGTTCCGCGCCATTCTCGTTCTCAGCGCTCATGAATACTTCCTCCATTCCTTCGCTGTTCGAGCCCGCCTCACGGGCTCGCGAAGTGCTTTCGATTAATTGATAATGACGGCATTACGTTCTTCATTGGAAAACGCCCCAACCGCCGGGAACAGCTGACGGCGCCTCATGTTGAGTCCGCCGCGGGCGGCGTCCCGGACAACCGGGAACAGTCACAAACCCACCCCATCGAGCATCCCGCCGTACAACTGGGCGTAGAAACTGATCACCACATACCCCACGACCATCGCCACAAGGACGATGGTCAACACAAAGCCCACGCGCACCATGACTTGCGTGGCGTTCGTGGCTTGGTCGAAGTGGTAGTCGCTGGCCTTGCGTAACGAAGCCTCGAGTTCGCCGCTGGCCTCGCCAACCGCGATCATCTCGCGCGTGGTGCGGTCAAGGAACTTGGAGCGGCTAAAGGCTTCCGTCAACGGCGCGCCGGACTGCACCGGCGGCACGGCCTCCAAGAGGTCGCGTTCGATGAAGGGGTTGCCCGCGGCGCCCGCCGCCCCGCGTATGGCGTGGACAATGTTCACGCCGCTGCCCACCAACAGCGAGAGTCCGCGGCAGAAACGGGCCAGGGCGAATCGCCGCGTGACGTTGCTCAGGGGCCAGATGTACGTCCGGATCCATCCCCACGGCCACCGCAACACCCCGCTTCGCGACAGGACAATGATGATGCCCATCGCCAAGGCGAAAACCACCGCCGCGCGGCCCTGAAAACGCACGTAGGAAGCGAATAGCCCCGCGAAGTCAAAGGCGTCGCCCCTGCCCTCCAACGTAGCGCCCAATTGGCCAAGCAACATAAACGCGAACGTGCCCAGAAACCACGCTATCGCCAATTGCAGGGCCGGATAGACCGCCATCGTGACGATCTGGCGTTGAAGGTTGACGCGATCCTCGTAATACGTGGCGAGATCGCCCAGCATGGCGTCCAGGCGGCCGCCCTTTTCGCCGTTCGCGATGAGTTCGACAAACATCGGCGGCAAATACGTGCGCTGGCGTTGGGCCGCCTCGGCCAGCGTGGAGCCGCCCTCGATATCTTCCCGCATGGCCTTCACGACTTCGCGCGCCCGGCTATTGGGAGCCTCCCGCCCCGCCATCTCCAGGGCGCGGATGATGGGAATCCCGGCCGTGTAGGCCGTCGCCATCTGACGGCACACGAGCGCCAACTCGCGCGCGGACATCTGCTTTGTGAATATTCCCATGGATACCTGTACTGTACTCGAATCGGGACTCCCATGCCAACTTCGCGCTCCCCCACAAGGAAATCCTACCAAACGGCGGGGGACCCGCGCGACTCCGGCGCGGCCGTCTTGTCCGTAAGCATCACACTACGTTATGATGCGAACCGTGATATTGGCAGGCCGCCGTGGCGCTTGGCGTTCCAAGGACCCTCGCGAGATAAGGGGCGGCCAATCGCTGCAAACCGTGGCACATACTGTCACCAGAGGAGTTATTCGCCATGTTGTGTTTCTCCCGCGCGTTTGTCTTTGTTGCGGTCATCGCCGCCGTGCCGGCGTCAATCCCCGCCGCGGCCGCGGACGACATCCCGGCGTGGGCTCATCAAGCAATGGAAGACTTCGCGAGATGGGACGCCCAGAACAGTTGGCCAGAGGATTCGGTGCTGTTCGTGGGGAGTTCGACCATCCGGCGTTGGAATACGCGAGAGTACTTCCCCGATCTTCCGGTCATTAACCGCGGCTTTGGCGGTTCATGGATCGCTCAAGTGAACCACTTCATTGAGGAGACGGTCCTGAAATATGAGCCCAAGGTCATCGTCTTTTACGCTGGTGACAACGATGTTCACGGCGGTGAAACGCCGGAAGAGGTGCTGGCGGAATACACGCGCTTCGTGGAGACGGTGCAAGAGCGTCTTGGCGAGACGCCCATCGTCTTCATGGGCATCAAACCCTCCCGTTCCCGTTGGTCCGTTTGGCCTGACATGGCGGAAGCCAATCGCCTCATCGAGGCGTACGGCGAGGACAAAACTCATCTCCACTATTTTGATACGGCCTCGCCTTTGCTATTGCCCAACGGTGAACCCGACTCCGATTTATTCCTAGATGATGAGCTGCACGTCAACGACGCCGCGTACGAGATATGGACGGCCGAATTGGCGCCTCTGCTCGTGGAGTTGCTGAATGGGGATCAGGAGAGCTAGTCACCGCAGACCACCCCCGATTCTCCCGAGCCCCCCCCAGCGCCGATGGCGAGTGAGCGGAAACCCAAAGGAGGAGCAACCATGATGCATTACCGGGGAATGACAGGGCCAGTCTGGCCGGCCCTCGCCCTTCTGGCGGCGATGATGCTCAGTGTGGGCGCCTATTCGCCAAACGCCAGCGCGGGTCAAGCAGCGGATATCACTCCGAATGCATTCGAGGGCTCGGATGTTGAGCGGATCAATCAAGCCATTGAATACGCCGCGGACGCCGGCAAGCGCGTGGTCATCCCCCGCCGCAACGAGACTCCGGACGGCGCCAAGGATATCTGGATGCTCGACTCCGCCATCCTCGTTCGGAGCGGCACAACCCTCGAACTCAACAACTGCCACATCAAACTGTCGGACCGCAGCCGCGACAACATGATTCGCAGCGCGAACTGTGGGCTTGACGTCACGGAAATCGAGCCCATGCGCGGCATCCACATCCATGGCGTGGGCGACGCATTGCTTGAAGGCGCCGGCCGCCCCCGGGCCACGGGCGACAGCGGCAAGACACTGGGCGAGCACACCTACGGAACGGACGCCGGTGTCGAGGGCGAAAGCCAGACCGGCGATTGGCGCAATGTCGGGATTCTCATGGCGCATGTCGAGAACTTCCGCATCGAGAACCTGCGCATGAAGGATACCCACGCCTGGGCCATTTCCCTGGAACGCTGCTCCGCGGGATATGTTGGCCATATCGAGTTCGACTCGCGGGAAGGCAAGGAGATCGACGGCGAATTCGAGACGATTCTGAATCAGGACGGCCTCAACCTGCGGCTGGGATGCCACGACATCACCATTGAACATCTTTCCGGGCGCACGGGCGACGATCTGCTTGCGCTCACGAATCTGGCCCGAGGCGAAGGCGGCGCGGCCCCAGGCAGCTTGGAGTCGACCCAGGTTAGCGGGGGAACCTACCGCGAAGGCGACGACCTGCGCAACATCCACATCCGCAACATCCGGGGACGCTCGGTGGGGCGGCACGGCGTGGTCCGGCTACTCAACACCCGGCAGGGACGGTTGTACAACGTGGTGTTGGATGGCGTCATCGACACCGCTCCGCCCGGCGAGCCCGCCTCGGCCACCGTGCGTATCGGATCAAGCCGCTA
>SKRY01000382.1 GCA_007118235.1 Candidatus Hydrogenedentota bacterium
ATGGAGGCGCTCTTCCGCCAGGTCGGGATCTACTCGCACATCGGCCAGCTTTATGAGCCGGTGGACCGCGAGAGCCTCGTCTATTATAAAGAGGCGAAAGACGGCCAGATCCTCGAGGAGGGCATCACGGAAGCCGGCTCAATGTCCTCCTTCATCGCAGCGGGCACCGCCTATAGCACGCATCAGATTAACAGCATCCCATTTTTCATCTACTACTCGATGTTTGGCTTCCAACGCATCGGCGATTTGATTTGGCTGGCGGGCGACATGCGCGCGCGTGGATTCCTACTGGGGGCCACGGCCGGCCGGACCACGCTCAATGGAGAAGGGTTGCAGCACCAAGACGGCCACAGTCACCTGCTGGCGATGTCCGTGCCGAATGTCATGGCCTACGATCCCGCATTCGCCTTTGAAATCGCCGTCATCATCCGCGAGGGCATCCGCCGGATGTACGTCGATCAGGAAAGCATTTTCTACTACCTGACGGTGGAGAATGAAGCCTATCCCATGCCGCCGATGCCGCAAGGCGTCGAGGAGAGGATTCTGAGGGGGATGTACAAGTTCCGGGCGGCCAAGACAGGCGGCAAGGAACTGCGCGCCCAACTCCTCGGCAGCGGGGCGATCATGAACGAGGTGCTGAAAGCCCAGGAAATCCTCGCCAGCGAATTCAACGTGGCGGCCGATGTCTGGAGCGTCACCAGCTACAAGGAACTGCGCCGGGACGCGTTGGACGTGGAGCGCTGGAACATGCTCAACCCCACGAAGACGCCGCAGACGCCTTACGTCACGCAATGTTTGGCGGACGAGCCAGGGGTTGTGGTGGCGGCCTCGGACTACGTCAAGGCCTTGCCGGATGCAATCGCCAAATGGATCCCGCAACGCCTTACCTCGTTGGGAACGGACGGTTTCGGCCGCAGCGAAAGCCGCGAGGCCCTGCGCGATTTCTTCGAGGTGGACGCCAAGCACATCGCCTTCGCCACCCTCTGTGCGCTTTACAAGGAAGGCAAGATCAAACAGAACGCCGTAAAGAACGCCGCGAAAAAGCTCGAGATCAACCCGGGCAAACCCAACCCAATGATTTCCTGAACCCAATACGGACTCGAACCATAGGACAGGTGTTATGGCAAGCGATTTCATGTTACCCCCGCTCGGCGAGAACGTCGAGAACGGCACGATCAGCAAAGTACTGGTGTCCCAGGGCGATACGATACAGCCGGACGATCCCGTGTTGGAACTCGAAACGGATAAGGCGGTGCTTGAGGTGCCCAGCACCGTCGGCGGCGTTGTAAGCGAAATCGCGGTCCAGGAAGGCCAGACCATCGCCGTGGGCGAGCTGGTGCTTCGCGTGGACGGCGAAGCGGGAGGAGGAGCGGCGCCGCAACAGAAGAAGGCCGTCCCGCCCAAGGAAGAAGAGAAAGGCGCCGAAGAGAAACCCGCCAGCTCAGCCAAGGCGGCCGCGGGCGGCGCGGCGGCAGGAAAAACGGCTGCGGCCAAGGAAACCAAGGAGCCGGACGATGGCGCCGCACAACAGCAACGACAAGACGCCGAGCCGCCCGCTCCGGTACAACAGACTCCGCCCGCAACGGACGACAAACCGGCCCAGCGCCGGAGCGGCTGGGGTCCCGCGCCCGCGCCGCCATCGGTGCGCCGGCTTGCCCGGGAGATTGGCGTGGACATCAACGAAGTGCCGGGGACGGGGCCGCAGGGACGCATCTCCACGGAGGATGTGAAGAATTACGCCCGGCAAGTAAACACGGAAGCGCCCCCCATGACGCCCCGGGAGTCCAGCGGGCCAACGCAAGCGGTTCCCGATTTCAGCCGTTGGGGCGAGGTGGAGCGATCCGCCATGGGCAGTGTGCGCCGCCGGACGGCGGAGAACATGACCCACGCATGGCGAAGCATCCCGATGGTGACGCAGTTCGACAAGGTGGACATCACCGAGGTCGAGAAGCTGCGCAAACGCTACGCCAAGCAGGTCGAGGAAGCGGGCGGCAAACTGACGGTGACGGCCATGCTCGTCAAGGTGTTGGGAGCCGCGCTGAAGAAGTTTCCCCAATTCAACGCCAGCCTCGACATGGCCAACGAGGAAATCGTTTACAAACGCTACTACAACGTCGGGGTGGCCGTGGACACGGAGCGGGGCTTGCTGGTGCCGGTCATTCGCGATGTCAACGAGAAGAGCATCACCGAGCTGTGCGTGGAACTCAGCGAGATGGCCGAACGCGCCCGGAACCGCAAGCTGAGCCTGGACGACATGCAGGGCGGCACGTTCACCATCAGTAACCTCGGCGGAATCGGCGGAACGGGTTTCACGCCCATCGTGAACGCGCCGGAAGCCGCCATCCTTGGCGTGGCCCGTTCGAACACGGAGCCCGTATACATCGACGGCCGCTTCGAGCCGCGCACACTCATGCCGCTTGCCCTGACGTATGACCACCGCTTGATTGACGGGTCGGACGGCGCGCGCTTCGTGCGGTTCATCGCCGAAGTGCTCGAACAGCCTTTCCTTCTCTTCTTGGAGGGGTAAAGGCAGATCACGGACGCCTCTGGGCGGGCGATCCGCGAATCCACCTCAACGTATAATGAACCTTGGTGCGCCGCCCCGGCCCATGCGAGGGCCCGCGGCGCGAAGATGGGAAGTGAGTGATTGATCATGACCGGCGAGGAAACCAAAAAGACGCACGTAGCCATCATTGGAGGCGGACCCGGGGGCTATGCGGCCGCATTCATGGCTAATGATCTCGGTCTCGATGTGACTATCATCGAAACGCACCCCAATCCCGGCGGCGTGTGCCTATTTCGGGGCTGCATCCCAAGCAAGGCGTTGCTTCATGTCGCCAAGATCATTACGGAGGCACGCGAGGCCGAACATTGGGGCATCACCTTCTCCGAGCCAAGACTGAACCTCGAGCGGCTCCGCGAAAGCAAGAACTCCGTCGTGGAAAAACTCACGGGCGGCTTGGGCCAACTGTGCAAGGCGCGGGGCGTGAACTTCATCCAGGGCCGGGCCGACTTCGTGAATTCGCAGACGCTTCACATCATGCGGGAGGATGGCGCCGAGCAGGAGTTGAAGACCGATTACACCATCCTCGCCACCGGCTCCCGCCCCACCACCCTGCCCGACACCTATCTCGAATCGCCCCGTCTGATGGATTCCACCAACGCGCTGGATATCGACGACTTGCCAGAGTCATTGCTTGTCATCGGCGGGGGGTACATCGGCTTGGAGCTGGGCAGCGTGTACGCCGCCTTGGGGACCAATGTCACCATCTGCGAGATGACCCCATCGCTCCTTCCCGGCGTGGACCAAGATCTCGTGCGCATTTTGCATAAGCGCATGGAGTCCATCATGACAAACATCATGCTCAACACCAAGGTGGCCAATATCGAAGAACAGAAGGACGGACTGAAATGCCGCTTCGAAGGCGAGAACGCCCCCAAGAAGGAGCAGGTTTTCGAGAAGGTCCTGGTGTGCATCGGCCGCAAACCCAATTCGAGCGGCGTCGGGCTGCGCAACACCGGCGTTAAGGTGGACGAGCGCGGTTTCGTCAAGGTGGATCCGGCCCGATGGACGGATGACCCCCATATACTCGCCATTGGCGACATCACCGGCGAGCCCATGCTAGCCCACAAGGCGTCCCACGAAGGCCGCGTCGCCGCCGAGGCTGTCGCCGGACAACGCGTGGCCTTTGAACCCTACGCCATCCCCGCCGTGGTCTTCACGGATCCCGAGGTGGCCTATTGCGGTCTGACCGAGGACCAAGCCAAGGAACAAGGGATCGAGGTCAAGACCTCCAAATTCCCCTGGGGCGCCTCGGGCCGGGCGCTCACGCTAAACCGGGCCGAGGGCCTCACCAAGCTCATCAGCGACCCCGAAACCGAGCAGATCCTCGGCGTTGGCATCGTGGGTTCCGGCGCGGGCGAGCTAATTTCGGAAGGCGTATTGGCCGTCGAAATGGGCGCAACGGCTCACGATATCGGCCTGAGCATTCATCCCCACCCCACGCTGGGCGAGACCATCATGGAAACGGCCGACCTTATCTTCGGGCAAAGCACGCACATCTACCAGAAGCCGAAAGGCAAGAAAGCAGAGGCGGAAGCAGCTTCGACCGGGGAAGAACAAGCCCAAACCACTTAGCAAGAAATGAAGAAGAAGCGCATAGATACCAATCCCGAGCCCGATGCCCCGCTCACGGACAACCCGTTCGAGGCGTTGTCGGGCGAGATGCCGGAAGGCTTGCCCAAAGGCAGTTCCAGTCCGCAACCCAGCGCGGCGGACCGCACCCCTGCCCCCCCTTGGAGCGTGGAGAGAACCCGCAAGGGTGGCTGGCCCGTGCGCTTTGAGAAACGCGCGGGCAACAAGGCGGTCACCATCATCGATCGCATAAGCGGCGACGCCAAGGCGCTCTTGACCGCGTTGAAGAAGCACTGCGGCGCGGGCGGAACGGTCCGCGAGGGGAGCATCGAGCTTCAAGGAGACCACCGCGAACGTGTCCAGGCGTTTCTGGACAACACCACCCACAAGTAGCCCCCGTTCAGCCGAAACTGACGTAAATGGTCCCCGGTTTCCGCTCTAGGAAAGCCGGGGACGTGTTCTTTTCAACGCATTCTCAACCCACTACGCCCCCTTAAGTACTTGTATGACAACAACTTAGACGCGTCCATCCACGGTTGGCGCCACTCTTGCTCCTTAGGAAAAGGCGTCCGAAAGCACGGCATTAGCACCGGCCGGGCCAAGCCGCGTTCCAAGCGGGAAAAGGGGATACTTATGGTTGGCAAGAAAGGGTTTACGTTAATTGAGCTGATGATCGTGGTATCCA
>SKRY01000123.1 GCA_007118235.1 Candidatus Hydrogenedentota bacterium
CGTTGTACCGAATAAACTCCACGTGCCCATCCATGAAAAGCACGTTGGCGCCGCCAGGAGTATGATTGAAGTTTAGCGCCCCTTCTTGACCACGCCGTTGGGAATGACCGCCGCCCGGCGTCCAGGTGTCAAACATCGTCGCGATGCTGCTCTGCGCCTCGGCGCCCGCAGCCGGATTGTTGATGTCCGTGATGAAGAAACGCTCGATGCCGTCGCGCAAGCGGGGATAGGAGGCTGTCAGAAGCGATCCGTCGTCGTCGTAGGGGTACTGATCCAACGGGATGCCCCCGCTCCAGTCCGACCGGGCGCTACCGCGAGCTTCCTGAAGCCGGAGATCCTCCCGGCCCAGCATGACCCACCACGTCACCCGGTTCCATTGCGCCGGCTGACAGTAGTCACCCACCTGATCAAAGTAGTAGCGGTGATCCCCGCTCGAGTAAGCGCCCGCCAGTCCGTGTCCTTGAAACGCCTGTTGCAGGTAAAGCGCTTCCGTCAACTGCGAGATGGTGCGGGTCGCCCACCCGACGTAAAGGTAGGATGTGGGAATGGACAGGAACCCCCGCCGAATCAACTGAGACACCAGGTGGTTCTCAATCCCGCGTTCACGCTGGCACTGCATAATGTCCTCGAACTGGCCTTGGACATCCACCTCCAGTCCAAAATCCCCATAACCGCGAGAATCGGAGGGACAAATCCGCAACGTCAAGTCCGTCCAATAGTCTGGGTAGATGGCGTCGCCATCAAAGCCCGCCGAGTAATTCGTGCGGTGGGCTACCACGTTCTGAACCGGAGGGAAATACTCGCCCCGGCTCTCGTTGGCGTACATCGCGAAGATCTGACCGAACTGGCGCAGATTATTCGCGCAGCTCGCGCGGCGGGCGGCTTCCCGCGCGCGGGCCAAAGCTGGCAGCAGGATCGCCGCCAGGATGCCGATAATGGCGATCACCACCAACAGCTCAATCAGGGTAAAACCACCTCTTCTCGTATGCATGCTTCCCCTTTCAGAGCCTTTGCATCTCGCGCACGCGGCCATCATCGCGATGCCGCGTGCCACCAAGCCACATCTCTTCCCCTTCATGATGTTACTCCTTTCACCCGTTGCAGGCATGGCGGCTCTTCGCCGCCTTCGCCCAACAACCCAACCAAGAGGCTGGCGCGCCGAGGGCCGCCATCTCGCACGCGCCTCCTGCGGGACAGCGGCAAAGCCAGATGAATGAATCCCGGTTCCACCCGCTTCATTCGGGGGACTGAGCCCGCAGGCCTCACGAATCCGTTCTGTTCCTTAACAGCCCTTTTGCCTCGTACGCCGGCCGTTCCCCGATATCCCACTTTCACGATGCAGCATCATCACGCATTACCGCGCCCGGGGACGGCGCCACAACCCCGTCTGCCGCACACGCAGTTTTTGTCAAACTAAGAGTAAAACTGCTACACCCACTTACACGGGTTTACTTTTCAGCATCATCTACGATGGCGTTATCAGCATACACATCCTAATTAGGAATTGTCAAGCCCCCGCGCTCCCAAAGATAGCGCTTCCGCGTCAGCGGCGTTTTCCGTTTCCCGCCCACTTCCGGTATACTGACGCTCACTCAGCCACACATTCGTGGACGGCTCAATCGGCTCTGACTTGACCTGAAAGAGCCACGGAAGAAATGCTGGCGGAATGGATTTCTTGCGCAGCGCAATCCTTGGAAGCGGGGAACGATCGAACCGGCATGATTCAGGAGGTTGGGATTGACGCGGTACTCGCGCCGTTTGGGTTCCTCGTTTCACACACGTTCACCGGGAGAAGAACGCCATGCCACAGTCGCTTTACAGCAAGTGCTACAACCACCCGAGCTTCGACGCCACGGCGCGATGCAAGCAATGCGCCAAACCCATCTGTGACACCTGCAAGGTGATTAGCCCCACGGGAGTCTTCTGCAGCGAGACATGCCGCGATCAGAACAAGGCCTTCACGGAACGCATGGACCAGATGGACCGGAACACGCCGCCGCCGGGACGGTGGGCCGTGCGGTTCAAATCGCTCGTCAGCCGGCTGATCCTCCTGGCGCTAGGCGTTTTCGTTATCGGCGTCACCTTGCACGCCTTGGGCTTTGATATCCCTTATCTAAGCAGCGCCATCGCGTGGGTCTTGGATCTGATTCCGGGCGGCGCGGCCGAAACGGCGCCTTGAGGCGCATGGGCGCGGAACGGGGCCGCGGGAAAGGGGCATCCGGAACACCGGGAATGGTGTGTGGATGGAGGGCGGGGTTTTCGGGCGCGGGAACCGGGGGGCGTCAGCCCTCGGCGGTTTTTATGAGTTGGCCGATCTCGGGGGTTGCTTCGAAAAACGCCTCGAGGAGGCCCGGTAACCGGTCCACCGGCAGGGCTGTCTCTTCCCAAGCCCCTTCCGCGAGCGGGACCGGAGCGGGATAGTCGCATGGGAAGCCCGCCGAGGAGGTAATGTAGTCAGCCAGGGAGGTCCATGCGGCTAGGCTTCGGTAACCGGGCTGCGTGCATTGAGCGAGGTCATGATGACCGGCAATGGCGCTGACGAGTTCGCCGGACAACCGCCACCTGGCCGCAAGCCGCGCCCCGACCATGGCATGATCTATGCCGAGCCAGCGCTGTTCGGCTTGGAAGACCGGTATCTTTTCCGAACGCGCCGCGTCCAGGACCATCTGCCAGTCCTCCGGCATGAACTCCTCGAGCACCATCTTGCCCACATCATGCAGCAGCCCATAGATGAACGCTTGCTCGGGAGTGGCGCCAGCGGGGAGGGGGTGGAGGTTGGCCATGGCGCGCAGGCACACGGCCGAAGCCACGCTGTGGCGAAAGAAGGGTTCGGCGCCTTGCTGGATGCTTTCCAGCGCGGTCGCCGTGAGCACGAGGTTGCGGATAACCTTCGCGCCCAACAACACGATGGCGTGCTCAACGGAGGCCACATGCTGCCGGAACCCGTAATAGGCCGAGTTCACCAACCGCAGCGTCTTCAACGTAATGGCCGGGTCGGCGGAAATGGCCTTGGCCACCTCCTCCACCGAGTAATCCGGATTTTCAAGCAGTTCGGTCACATGGGTGAGCGTGCCCGGCATACTAGGCAGGGTGACGATCTCGTCCAGTATCTGGTCGATATCTTCTGGGGTGTTCAAGCCGTCTCGAGCGGTGGAAGCCGCCCGCTCCCAAATGCCCGCTCCTTCGCGCACAGGACACTGATAATCGATTCGGGCGTCAAGTCGTGAAGAGCATCTTCAATCGCCACCGTGGCCGCCGCTTGGCCGCCGGCCGCTGGGATGACAATCGCCACCGCGCCGCCGGCCTGCCCCGGGGGGAGAAGCACAGCTTTCCCACGCCGGTTGTCCCGGAGCTGCACTTTCCCCACCAGAGCGGACCCCTGATTTTCCCAGATAGTCACGTGCGTGCGGGGTTCAGAATACGTATTCCGGCTCCAGGATGGGGCCGTAGTTCACGTCGCGATCCGACACTGGAAACGTCACCATCTCGAATACGCCTGTCGTGGTGCGCATGATCGCGCGGCCCGTTCCGATAACCGGCACGGCGCCCAGGAGATGCGACAGCGGCCGGCCCTTCTTGAGCTTCTCATCGAAGGTTACCGGGATCTCGGCCCATCCAAACAACACATTGGACAGTCCGCGGCCCAGCTTGGTCAAGGCTCCATCCACCACCGTCGGCCGCGGCAACTCACCATAGGGGTCGTAAATTTCAAGAGGCTGCGCACTGGCCCTTGGCGTCCCCAGCGGGAGCATCCCAGCCGCCAACGCTAGAATCAACACCCCAATTGTCGCGCTTTTCCACGTTCCCAAAGCTAACCCTCCCATAAACAAAACCTTCGCCACCAGTTTAAGCGAATGAAGTTTAGCACACCCCCGGCGCTTAGTCAACAAATCAACGCGTGGCTTCAATCCGACTCCGCGATGTCCCCTTGCCACTCGTATCCATCGCCGTCGCATTCCACACGGACGCCAAGGGTGTGATCCCACGCGCATTGGAGCCGTCCCGCCCGCATTCATTTCCGGTCATCGCGGGCTTATCCCAAGCCCCTCTCCACAAGCTCTTGCATAAGCGAAAGGGGCCTAACCCATCCTGTTGCATGTGCGGTCAAACGTCCTTCACTGCTTGCATTGGGGGGAACCGCAATATGGTAAACTAAGGCGCGCTACAGGTAACCCCGCGTTGCGCCTCTGTGTCCGCGCCATCTCATGGGCCGCAAACGTCTTGTGCGACAACGGATAGTACGCGATAGGGATTCCCGCGCCGCGCGGGACATTTCGCTGACGCGGGGCTCAAGATTGAAAGGAGCGGTTCGAAGGTTTCATGACATTCTTGATTGTTCTGGCGGCGGCCGCCATTGCGGGGACGTGGATAATCCGGCCGTTGAGGCTGGGCGACCGCCTGGAGCTTCAGGCGTACCGGCTTCTAGCCGGACTGGCCGTTTGTGGGTTGTTCATTCTTGCGTCTTCCCCTTTCTTGACGCTGTCAGGCGCGTTTCAAGTGCTGCTCATCGTCGCATTGGCGGGCTGGGGCTGGGAACTTTTCATCAAGGCGCGGGACCGCTATTATCGCGAGCCGGTTTCCCATGCCATTCCCAAACTCACCCGCTGGGAATATGGGGCGCTCGCCTTGATCGCGGTGTGTGGGGCCATGGCCCTGTTGGGCGCCTTGGCCCCCCCCACGGATGGGGACGTTCTCAACCGCCAGTTGTCCCTGGCCGCACAGGATGCCGCCAGCGGCCGCATACAAGCGCATCCCAACACCATGTTCGGGCCGCCTTCGCCCATGATGCATGTTTTCTACGCCATGGCGCTGCACAAC
>SKRY01000209.1 GCA_007118235.1 Candidatus Hydrogenedentota bacterium
ACGCTTGCGGTCCAGTCCAGCACCTCCACCAGCCCCAGTTGACCGAGCTGATTGGGCGCGGCGACCTGGTGATACAGGGTCTGGATGAATGGCACGTGCAGGGACCATTCCGCCATCCGCCAACCAAACGTTGCGCCGGGACGGGGGTTGTCCTTATGCCAGCGAACCCACGCGGCGAACACGCCATAGAAGAGCGTTTGCACCAGCGTGGATCGGAAGAAGTGTTCGCCCTTCTCACCGGTGAACGTCATGCCCAGGGCTTCTTCCAGCGCGGAGCGGACCGTTTGCAAGGCCGGTAGCTGTTTTTGGCGCTCCACCCGGAACAAGGCGTCGCGCGCGTACGAGGCCAGGAACCACGCCACGTCTTTCGGATTGGTCAAAGGCGCGGCGTGAAGGCAGGCCCGCTTGATGAACTCGATAAACGGCTCCCCGCACTCCCGGGCCGAACGCCGCGGATGCGTTACCGTCTGGGTCCAGAACGTCTCTTCATCTCCGGCCAAAGCGAAGGTTTCCAAGGGCTCGGGTTCGCCATTCGCGCCTTGCTGGACAATCATGAATTCACGCAGGTTGGTCACCAGCACGATGCCGTAGCGCCCCAAGTAATCCTTGACCTGCTGGCTTTGGGCAATGGCGTCCACGTCCGTTTTCGCGCCCTTGACTTCCATCGCGCCGCGCGCCGGAAGCTGCCCCTCCTTGGGGGAGGCGTCGGTTTGACGCTGGAATTGATCGGCGGTGTACAGCCCGCCATCGGGCAAACCCGCGCCCTGGTTCTTGATAGTGATGATACAGCGGACCGCAGGCCGGAGCGCCTTGCCCACCGCGTTGAACAGGTTAGACAGCGCAGGGTAATAGGAGGTCTCCGGCACGCCCGCGCCCGTGGTCCGTATCATCTTTAGCTCATTCAGGTATTCGAAAAGAATTTGTTGCGCGTTACCAGCATCCATAGGATGGTTCTTTGCCATGTGGGTATCCATTTTCTTCCTGGAAACTCCGCGAACCGGGGCCCAGGGGCTGGGATTTGTGGCAGCCGCTATTCAGTTTGCCGCTTCATGATACCGATCCGCCTTGCCCTTATGCACGGCCGCGCCGCTGGAAAACAAATGGCAGCTCATAACGAGCCCCTTACGAGGTGAACAGACGAAGCGCCTCGCAAGGCGGCGTCCGGTGTATCGTTCGCTCCGTATAAAGTAAATGGGAAATGGGCGCCGCCTTTGACAGGGCCGTCCGGCCTTGCTAGAATCATAGTAGGTACGCCAATGACTTGATTTGGAGCGTCTTCGGGGCGGGGTGAAATTCCCCACCGGCGGTAATAGCCCGCGAGCGCCAGCATGGCGCAGGATCCGGTGGAAATCCGGAGCCGACGGTCAGAGTCCGGATGAGAGAAGGCGCGGCGAGCCCCTTATGCCCCGGAGGTCTTCCATGCCTTGCCGGGGCTTTCGTTATATATGGACACCGATGAAACCTACATGAGACGCGCCCTTGAGCTGGCCGCGGGGGCGCGGGGGCGTACAAGCCCCAACCCGATGGTGGGGTGCGTGGTGGTTCGAAATGGCGGGGTGGCGGGGGAAGCGCGCCATGAAGCCGCAGGCCAGGCGCACGCCGAGGTCAAGGCCATTGAGGCGGCGGGCGGCGATGTACGGGATGCGACGCTGTATCTCACCCTGGAGCCTTGCGCGCACACCGGCCGGACGCCCCCCTGCGCGGATCTCCTCGCCGAGCGCCGGCCGAAGCGTGTCGTGGTGGCCATGGAGGATCCCAACCCCAAGGTATGCGGTGAAGGCATCCGCCGCCTGCGCGAGGCGGGCATACCTGTCGAGGTGGGCCTACTGGGAGCCGAGGCGCGCCAACTCAACGAGGTCTTTATCAAATACATCACCACGGGCCTGCCGTTCGTGGTCGCGAAATGCGGCATGACGTTGGACGGCAAGATCGCCACGTGGAACGGGGACTCGAAATGGGTCACCGGCGAGGTGTCGCGGGCCTGGGTTCACCGGCTGCGCAACGAGTTGGACGCCATCCTCGCCGGCAGCCTCACCGTGATGACCGACGACCCCAGTCTCACCACGCGCTTGCCGGAGGGCGGCGGACGGGACCCCATACGGGTCCTGCTGGACGCCGAAGAGTATCTGGACGAGCGCCACCACGTGTTCCACCTCGAAAGCAACGCGCCCACGTGGGTGGTGCTCCCCAAGGGGCGGAGCTTCAAGGGTGCGGCCGTAACGATCCACGCGCCCCCCGGCCCCGGAGGCGTGGACATGGTTCACGTGATGCGGGAACTCGCCCGGCGCGAGGTTACGTCCGTGTTGGTGGAGGGCGGCGGTGCGACGCTCGCCTCGATCTTTGAGGCGGGGCTGGCCGACAAGGTCATGTTCTTCATCGCGCCCAAGATTGCAGGCGGCCGGGACGCGGTGACCGCCGTGGAAGGCCAAGGCGTTGAGTTCATGCGGGATGCGATTCCTCTCGAACGCATGTCCGCCCAGCCCGTCGGCGAGGATATTCTGATAGAAGCGTATGTGAAGGACACGGGGGCCGCGCCCTCGCCGTTTTCACGGAGGGATTAGCCATGTTTACCGGTCTTGTCGAAGAAATTGGCGCCGTGGCGCGCTGTTCCGGACAGGAAATGAGCATTCTAGCCGAAGCCGTGCTGGAGGACCTATCCGAAGGCGATAGCGTCGCGGTGGATGGCGTGTGTCTCACCGCGGTGGCGGTGAACGAGGAGGATTTCGTGGTTCAGATATCCCCCGAAACGTTGAGCCGGACGACCCTCGGCGATCTTAGACCGGGCCACGCGGTCAACCTTGAACGGGCCATGAGCGCGGGCGGACGTTTTGGCGGCCATTTTGTCCAAGGGCACGTGGATGGCGTGGGCCAGGTGACCAAGGTGGAGACTCAAGGCGAGTTCGCGGTGTGGGAGTTCCAGGCGCCCAACGAGGTGGCGCGCTACCTCACCCCCAAAGGCTCCATCGCGGTGGATGGCATCAGTCTGACCATTGTAGAGCCCGTGGGGGATACGTTCAGCGTGGCGCTCATTCCCGCCACACTTGAGAAGACAACCCTCAAGGCGAAACGTCCCGGCCATCCCGTGAACCTTGAGGCCGATATGATCAGCAAACAGATCTATCAGTTTCTCAAGAACAGCATGGGTGGCGGCGGCTTGACCATGGAAACGCTCAAGAAACAGGGCTTTGCATAAAATGGAAACTCCTTTCGCCCCTATCCCAGAGGTCCTTGAAGATCTCCGGCAGGGCAAGATGATCATTCTGGTGGATGACGAGGATCGCGAGAACGAGGGCGACCTCGTGATCGCGGCGGAACATGTCACCCCGGAGGCCGTCAATTTCATGGCCACGCATGGGCGGGGACTCATCTGCCTGGCGTTGACGCCCGAGCGCGTGGAAGAACTTCGCCTCCCCCCCATGACCACGGAGAACTTGTCAAAGTTCGGCACGGCCTTCACCGTAAGCATCGAGGCCGCCACGGGCGTGAGCACCGGCATCAGCGCTCATGACCGGGCTCGCACGATCCAGGTGGCCATTGATCCCGCCACCACTCCCCCGGACTTGGTGCGGCCGGGACACGTGTTCCCCTTACGCGCGCGAAAGGGCGGGGTTCTCGTGCGCGCGGGCCAGACCGAGGGCTCGGTGGACTTATGCCGTTTGGCGGGGCTTACCCCAGCGGCGGTGATCTGCGAAATCATGAGCGACGACGGCTCCATGGCCCGCATGCCTCAGCTTATCGAGTTCAGTAAGGAACACGGCGTCAAGATATGCGCCATCGAGCACATCATTCAGCACGTGCGGCGGTACGAGAATTTGGTCCAACGCGTGGCGTCCACCACGCTGCCAACCGAGTACGGTGATTTTCGCTTGATGGTGTACGAAACGAGCATCGATGACCAGCAGCACTTAGCCCTCGTGAAAGGCGACGTGGCGGGAAAGGACGACGTGCTTGTCCGTGTTCACAGCGAGTGCCTTACGGGAGACTGCCTCGGCTCGTTGCGCTGCGATTGCGGCGGCCAACTCCGTAAGGCGATGAAGCTCATTGGCGAATCGGAGGCCGGGGTGCTGGTTTACATGAGACAAGAAGGGCGGGGCATCGGTTTGGTGAACAAGATCAAGGCCTACGCGCTGCAGGATCAGGGCATGGACACCGTCGAGGCAAACGTCCACCTTGGTTTTGACCCCGACCCCCGGGAATACGGGATCGGCGCCCAAATCCTCCGGGATCTTGGCGTTCACCGGATGCGGCTCATCACCAACAACCCTGTGAAACGGGCGGGCCTTGAAGGCCACGGCCTCGAAGTAACAGGCCGCATTCCCATAGAGATCCCGCCCAATCCCATTAATGAGCGCTATATTCAAACCAAAATCGAGAAGATGGGCCACCTCTACAAATAATTGCGTCCCGTGGCTCCATAAAAGCGGAAGGATCAGGATCGAATGGCGAAGGTAATTCAAGGCGAACTCGTCTGTTCCGGCACGAAATTCGGAATCGCCGTGTCGCGCTTTAATGAGTTCATCAGCGGCAAACTCCTCGAGGGATGCCTGGACGCCCTGTTGCGTCATGGCGCGCGCGATGAAGACATCACCGTGGCGTGGGCGCCGGGCTCCTTTGAGCTTCCCGTTGTGGCGCGCCGGATGGCGGAATCGGAAAAGTACGACGCGGTCATCACGTTGGGCGCCGTCATCCGAGGCGGCACGCCCCATTTCGAGTATGTGGCCGGGGAAGCGGCCAAGGGCATCAGCCAGGTCGCGCTTCAAACCGGCGTGCCTGTCATCTTCGGCGTGCTTACCACCCA
>SKRY01000039.1 GCA_007118235.1 Candidatus Hydrogenedentota bacterium
ATCATGCTGATGACGGTCTTGTCGGCGACCATACAGTTCGCCAGGCTCTCGTGAAGCATCTCGAAGTACTCGCGCGGCAAGGGGGCGCGGCGAATCCGGCTCAGCTTCTTCGTGTCCGCCTCGACAAACAACTCCTGAAACGCCACCACGTCCGGCGCGGAAGCCTCCCGGCCGAGTTCTTGCGTATCCGACTGAATGCCATAGAACAAGGCCGTGGCGAGATCGCTGGAGATAGGGTGCCCGGCTGCGAGCAGGTATTCGTAGAGGATCGTGGAAGTAGCCCCATATTCGGGACGAATGTCGGCGAATTCGGGCTTGTAGGAGGCCTTCTGCGGCAACTCGTGATGATCAATGACCACGTCGGCGGCGTCCTTGGTGGTGGCGGCGTTGTTCCCCGCCATGGGTTGCGCGTCCACGAGACACACCGTGCCGTAGCCGCGCACGCTCTCCGGCGTCACGAAGCGCGCGCCGATGTGGAGCAGGTTCATCATGGCCCGGTTCTCGGCCCGCCCGCACACGCCCCCATATCCGATGACGGGCCGTTTGCGCAAGCGGGCGTGGATGAGATCACGCAAGGCCATGGCGCTGGCCAGCGCGTCGGGATCCGGGTTGTTCTGCATGAGAATGAGTATGCGGCCGGGGCGCCGGCAAATCTCAAGCAATGTATTGACATTGGCCTCGCTCTGAGCCAAGTTGAGTCTGGCGTGATCCGGCATGGGAAACGGATTCCTTTCCCGCGTCTGGACGCGGCGCTTGTGTTCTCCGGAACGCTTCGGGCAGAAAGCCCGTTTGTCTCGGGCCGTGAGGCCGCATTGGTGATTGCCGTCACATCGCTGTAGAATAAATGATAAAAGCCAAATGTTATCTGGCGAAACACTATTAATTTGCTACGCTCGTCTGGCTACCACGTAGAAGTTCGTTCGGAGTGGGAGAGGTAACTTATCAGGATTAATCATGGCAAGCAGTATTGGGCTTAGCCGCCCCAAATATCGCCGGAGTTTCTTCCGAAAGAACGGCGTTACTACCGGCACCTTATGGAACTCGAACTCGAATCCATGCCTCGACAGGGCGTTCCTCAAACCCCAGTAACTATGTAATGAACAGTGGTAGTCTCGCCATTCAGTAAGACTCTTCTCTTTCACTATTTCGAATGGTACGTTGCTAAGAATATTTGGCGTCTGGAATAGGTAGGCGCCTCCGGGTTTCAACACGCGGCGAACTTCCGATAGATGACCATCCGTATTTGGAATGTGTTCAAATACATCAAAGCTTAGGACAACATCAAACGATTCCGATCGGAAACCCAACATTTCGCCCCGCATTACGCACAGTTTAAGCCCATAAAAACCTTGCTGTGCATGATAAATCCACTTCTTTTTTAAGTCGATTCCGCAGGCATCGTTATAACCAGCTTTATAAAGGTAATCAAGAAATGTCCCGGTCCCACATCCTATCTCCAAAATCCGCGACTCAGTGGATGGGCAAACTGTCTCAAAGAATTGAACATTGGAGTCATGGTTTCCAAACTGAATGTTGCCGGGCGCATTCACCGAGTATCTCCTTGATTCTGGAGCAGGTCTCCCAAGCTTTCGTTCCATGGCCATCGCGTAACGGCCTGTCGCACACCGGCTTGTACCTAGAACCACTTCTCCGGACGGCTGACTACACGTTGAAGCGGAAGTGGATGATGTCGCCGTCCTTCACGGTATACTCCTTGCCTTCCAAGCGGACCTTCCCCGCTTCCTTGGCCTTGGCCATGGAGCCAGCGGCCATGTAATCGTCGAAGTGGACGACTTCCGCCCGGATAAAGCCCCGCTGAATGTCGCTGTGAATGACGCCCGCGGCGTCCACCGCCTTGGTATTCTTGGGGATGGTCCACGCCCGGACCTCCGGGGCGCCCGCGGTCAGGAAACTCATGAGCCCGAGCATGCCATAAGCGCTTTGGATGAACAGGGTCCTGGATTCCTCGCCCAGGCCCAAGTCCGCGCGGAACGCGGTCCGCTCCTCCTCGGACAGGCTCGTGACCTCGGTCTCCATCTCGCCGCACAGCTCGATCAGGGTGTGGCCATGCTCATCGGCGTATCCTTGAAGTCCCGCGGGATCGTCCTGTCCGATGGCCGCCTCCCCATAATTCCCGAGGAGCATCATCGGCTTCATGGAAAGGAAGCTAAACCCCGCGAGTTCCTTGTGCTCCACTTCCGAGAGGTCCATGGTCCGCAAGGGAGCGCCTGTCTCGATGTGAACCATGCAGCGTTTCAGAAGGTCATACTCCCGGTCGCGCTTGCCTTCCTTCGCCTTGCGTTCGAGCCGCCGCTCAATCACGATGAAATCCGCGAGTTGCAGCTCCTCCTCCAAGGCCTGGCAATCGGCGACGGGGTCCACCCGGTCCAGGGGATGCAACACATCCTCGTTTTCAAACGCCCGCACGACATGCACCAACGCGCCGGCGTTCTTCAATTCCGTCAGGGCCGCGCTGTCCAGGGCCTTGGCGCTTTCCCCGGTCTCATTGGGGGCCACGTCCACGAATTGAAACTCCGCGTACGTCTTCTTCTTCGGCGCATAGATCCCGGCCAACGCGTCCACCCGCTCATCGGGAACCTTGATGGCCGCCAGATTGGCGCCCCGGCTGCCGAAGGCGCCCACGGCCGCGTGGCTGCCGGTGATGGCGTTGAACACCGTCGTCTTGCCTGAGCGCGCGAATCCAATAATGCCTAGCTTCATATTTCACCCTTCTCCCCAAACCTTGGATCGTATCAATTCGGCTAATCGCGCCGCAACGGGGTTGGCGCGAACAATGTAGTTGCGGTATCCTGAACCGGTCCGCTTGAATGCACTATACAACACCGAAGGAGAGGCCGTTGCTGGCTACACCCCACTCCCCCAAATCCCAGCGGCGCCCGCTCGCCACGCTTGGCTTGGCGCTTCTGGCCGCCGCCTTGCTCACGGGGTGCGGCGCGCCCGAGGACGCCCCGGAAGACGATGATCTCGTTCAGCCGCCGGACGGCAGCCCGGACGAGCCTGTCGAGGCGGTTCCGCTGGACGCCGAGAGCGAGCTTGCCCCAGGCGGAGAACTGGATTTTCGCGGCGAGGGCCGCGCGTCTTCCGAAACGGAGCAGGTCGAGCTGGCCGTGCGCGTGGTGGACCTCGCGGGCAATCCGCTCCCGAACATGCAGCCCATCGCCAACCGTCAGCGCAACGCGTGGGATGATCCCCTATCCCGCGGGGAGCTGACCAACAGCGATGGCTGGGGGGTGTTGACCCTGCCGCCGGACGGGCTGGTCTACGTACGGGCCTGGGACCCTACGCAACGCCATCATCCCAACAACTTCCTAAGCGTACACGCCATCCCCGGCGTCGAACTCGAACCGGTCACCGTCACCATGGTCCAGGCCGCACGCTTGGAGGCGCGGTTGGTGGACGAATCCCGAGCCCCCGTGGAAGACGAGCCCGCCGAGCTGCTTCTGTTTCATCCCGACGAGGGCCCATGGTGGCCGGCGCGAACGCAAACCGATCCCCAGGGGCGGGTCGCGTTTGACCACATACCGCCAGGGGAATACCGGGTTCAGATTGCCGGGCCTTCGGGGCGAGTGGAGTTGTCCAACGTGGCCATCCGGCCCGGCGGCTCCGTTGATCTCGGGGCCTTGCCGCTGACCGAGCCGTAACCCCTGCCCTGCGTGACGCCCTATTGGATGCGCACCTCCGCGTCTTTCCGCGACGACTCGTAGATCGCCTCAATGATCTGTTGAACGCGCAGCGATTCGGCGGGTTGCACGCGAACAGGCCGGTCGTGTTCGATGCATTCCGTGAAGTGGCGGATCTCCCCGCGATGGCCTTCCTCGTCGGGAATCCAGTCGAACGTCTTCCTTGTCAGACAACCGTACTCGGAGCCGTAAACGCCAAGGGGCGGACTCGCGATGCCCGCCTTGTCGCCCAAGATGGAGAATCCCCAGGTTTCCTCGGGGATGTTGGCCGCCCACGCGAAATCCGCGGACAGCGTGACCCCGTTTTCGAAACGAATCAAGGCGGTGGCGTAATCCTCCACGTCGAATTCCGACACGTCATAGGGCACGCCCCACTCGCCATTGACCAGATCCTCCCGGTCGCCAAACATCCGGTACACCTTGCCGGACGCGGCCACGGGTTTGGGCGACCCCATCAGCCAGATGCACAGGTCGAGCATATGCACGCCGATGTCGATGAGCGCGCCGCCCAGGGATTCCTCCGCGATGTGGAACCGCCCCCACCCCGGGATGCCGCGGCGGCGCAGCCAGAAGGATTTCGCCGTGTAGATCTCCCCCAGTTCGCCCGCGTCCACCACGGTCTTGAGTTGCTCCGCGCCCTCCTCGAAACGCTTGTGATGCGCAACCATAAGTTTGCCGGAGGCTTTCTCCGCCGCCTTCACCATTTGCCGCGCTTCGGTGGTGTCCATGGCCATGGGCTTTTCCACGAGGACGTGAGCGCCTGTCTTGAGCGCCGCGATGGTCATGGGACAGTGCAGACGGTTCTGGGTGCAAATGTCAATGACGTCGTAAGCGCCTTCTTCAAGCATCTCCTCGAAGCTGCTGAAAGCCCTTACGACTTCAAACTCGTCGCGGCACAATGCCGCGCGGTCGGGCTCGGCGTCGCACACCGCCGTGAGCGTCACACGTCCTTCGCCAACGAGTTCCTTCCAATTGGGTAAATGGTGCTTCCGCGCTACGTCGCCGCAGCCAACCACGGCGACCCGCAGAGGGGGATTGGTCATGGATGTTCTTCTCCTAAAGCTTCCTCAATTCGTTCATCGCGAACGC
>SKRY01000441.1 GCA_007118235.1 Candidatus Hydrogenedentota bacterium
CACATGATCCGCGTTATCGGGATCGTTGAAAATTCTCGTGAACGCGATCACGTGGGACGTGTCGAGCCCGATGAGCCCAATCTGAAATTCCTCTTCCGCATGGCCGGCGTGAGCGGCCGCCAGCATCAGGCATACCGCGGCGATCGTCACTGTACGCATTCGTAACCTCCTTTATCTTTTGGGTTCAAGGAGCGGAGCCAATCCGCTCCCCGTTCTGTATTTCACCCTACTTCACCACGAACCGCCTTCCGTTTTCAAGCAGCCAGCGCCCGCTCACCCCTCGGGCAAGTGGTAGCCTTGGCGGCGGGGGCGGTCCAGGAAATGGTTACCCCAGGCGCTGTTGGTGAAACCATCTTTATCCCCGGTCTCGGGCGTTAGAAAGAGCAATCGGGGTGAAGCCGCCCCTCGGCCCCTACCCTGGTTTCCGGCCAGGAATAGATGGGCAGGCGGGACTGTTTTCGGAATTACGTCATTGGGAGGTTTATGCGCTCTCGGTAGATGATGTCACGATCCTAAACTAAAGGAGGGAGCTTGACATGCGATACTTAAGTGTACTTGCGATAGGTTTTGCGGCTGTAGGGCTTTTTGCGGGCGTTGCAACGGCGCACTATCACGGCGGCGATCCCGGCAATGTGCGAGCCGTGTTCTACCCGGTCATGGATGAATATGAAGGGGCCACCGGGCATGTGGTCCTTAATGCCGCCGAAGGTAAGCCCCGAGGGAGAGGCCCACACGCCAACAACGAGAAGGGCGTCACCATCGTCCAGGTCAATGTGAGGGGCCTTAAGCCCAATACAACCTACGAGTTCAATCTCACTCATGGCGCTCCAGCGGAATCCTTCACCACACGGCGAAATGGAAGCGCTAACCTCCACTATGAACTCGGCGGAACAGGCCACGTGGGGCATCTGCCAGCCACGATCTATAAAGACGGCGACCCCATTCTAGAGGCCGACAAGTAAGCTGTTTTAACTGGTAGCCGAGAGCGCAAACCTATACCCCCAGGTTTTTGATATCCCTCTTGATGCGTTAATGGAACGCGCATCAAGAGGGATTTTGTCGTCATCGAAGAGGAGGAATTGCTGGCGATTCAGATGAGCCGCCGGCCCCGCCCACTCACCCCTCGGGCAAGTGATAGCCTTGGCGGCGGGGGCGGTCCAGGAAATGATTGCCCCAGGCGCTGTTGGTGAAGCGTTCGGCGGCGGGATCCCATTCCATGCGTTGGCCCGTTTCCCCGGTGACTTCGCTCACGCAACGGGCGATGTTGGCGAGGTGGCACACCGACGCGGAACGGTGGCCAATTTCCACGTCCGCGATGGGCCGGTTGCGTGTGCGGATGCAGTCGAGCCAGTTCCGGTAATGGTGTTCGCTGCGCTCCAACACGACACCGGGATCTTCCAGGGGCTCCTCGCCGAGTTCGGGCGGATCAAACGCGTACGCGCCCCGGTCAATCGCGATGGAGCCCTTCTCGCCAATGATGAGGCCGCCGCCCATGCGTTCCCGTGAATCGCCGGTAAACTCCATGACGATATCGCCGGGGTAGCGCATGAAGACGTGCGGCGCCGTGCATAGCTCAAAGCCCCGGTCGCGGTCTTCCGGTTCGGTGTAGGTGGGCGGGGCGAAGGGTTCGCCCTCGGTCCACACTTCGATGGGTCCGCTCTCGTCCATCCCCAGGGCCCACTGCATTTGGTCGAGGCCGTGCGCGCCCCACGTCGTCATGAGCCCGCCCGAGAAGTCGCGGATCATCAGCCAGCCCGGCTCGGCGCCTTGCCCGGCGGACATCAGGAACACGCCGGTTCGCGTGTAGGGCACGGGCATCACGGGGCCGCACCACGTGTCCCAGTCCAATTCGGGCGGCACGGGCTCCCCGGCCATGCCGTAATACCACGGACTGCTGTAGTTGGCCACGATCACCTGCTTGATGGCGCCGAGACGTCCGTTGCGGACAAACATGCACGCCTCGTGGTTGGCGTCCATCGACCGCTGCTGACTGCCGGTTTGATACACCACGCCGTTGTTCCGCACGGCTTCCACCAGACGCCGCCCCTCGCGGATGGTGAGGCTGGCCGGTTTCTCGCCGTAGATGTCCTTACCCGCCTGCGCGGCGTGGACGCCGATGAGCGCCCGCCAATGGTCTGGCGTCGCTTCGATGACGGCGTCGATGTCGTCCCGCTCCAACACCCGCCGATAGTCTTGATATACGTCCCCCGCCTCCACCTCCGCCGCGACGCGTTCCGCCCGCCGCAGGTCCACATCCGCCACGGCGGCGATGGACACATCGTCATACGCGGCGAAACGCCCGATGAGGCCCCGCCCATGGTTGCCCACGCCGATGGCGCCTATCACATAGCGATCGTTCGCTCCCGCCGCACCGTTCATCCCCAACACGCCCGAAGGCAGTATCAACGGCGCCGCCGTGCTCGTATGAACGCGGCCCCCGCGATTGGATTGCGCAGTCATGAAGTTTCCCCTTTTCCTTGCTGGCCCCGAAGCCTCCACACAAAGCGGTATGTGACGATAGTAGCATAAGCCCTGCGGCTGCCCTAAGGGCGTGGCGTGGGGACTGTCTTCGAGATGCTCGGCGGCCGGTCCGTTCCGCGTTTGACCTCGTTTGGATCCGCGGCAAACAGGTGCGGAGCTAAGTCACCCAACGTCACGCGTGCCCATATAACGGCCTTCCCTGTTCCATGCTTGTATTGATTATGTGGCCCGGTGCGTCCCGCCACTGCTCGACTTCGCTGCGTGTGTACACGAGTACGTCCGCGGCTACCGGCATGCCGGCGAGCCGGCGTTGAATCCGCCCCGTGAGTTTGCGCCGGCGGCCCCGATCTTCGTGGGAATCGGGGATCACGACGAGCAAGTCCACGTCGGAACCCGGTCTGTCCGCGCCGCTCGCGCGAGAGCCGAACAGGATGACCGCCTCGGGATGGACCTCATCCACGATGGCGTCAGTAATCGGTTTAAGCAGCGTTTCTTCCTCGTCCAAACGAATGGCGCGGATGACCCCGTTTTCGCGCTCGAACCGGATGTTCCGCGACGCGCCATACGACTGATTCACCGTGTCTAAAAGGCCATCGAAATCATCCGTGCTGGCGAGCATCCTTTCCCAACCCTCAAGCGAGTCGGTAATTTTCACAGTCCCTCCCTGCCCAAGATACGACAGGATGATGTTCAGAAAGCCTCGCACATAATCGAAACGATTCGTCTCCATCTCGTGACGGACATGCGTGTGATAATCCGCCTCGAAAACTGGGCCGCTCTGTCGTTTCGCTATGGTTCCCATGATTCCTGCCTCGTCTTTGTACTCGCCCAAACGCTACCTGCCCATCCACGCGCCGTTCGCCGCGGGCGGCGACGTGATTGCTGGGGTATGCGAGGATCTCCCGCTCTTCCTTGCCGGATTCGGCGAGTCCGATGAGCGCCTGGAGACGCCTGGTGGAACAGTCTGTTGCTGCGCATGGCCCGGTGGATTTGATCGATGAGACGGTTCGCCAGAACCGCTGTCCTCCTATTCACCGCACTATCCCTTGACCGGTTGCCAGATATCGGAGGCGCCGCAGCGCTTGTCTGCACGCGGCCCCCGCGATTGGATTGCGCAGTCATCATCCCAGTCCTTTCGTTGGTCCCCGCGAACGCGGCATGTGAAAACGGTAGCATAAGCCCACTGGGGTTGGAAAAACAACGCGCGGGAAGCCGCATGGTTTGGCAGTGTTCAGACGGGTTTGGTATGCTTCTCTATGACGATTAGACTGAAAAGGAGCCGGATACCCCGTGTTTGACTATTTGAAGTCCCTATTTGGAACGAGCAGCGAACGCAAGATCAAACAGTTGATGCCGCTCATGGAGCAGGTGCGCGACCACGAGGACGCGCACGTGGCCATGACCAACGATCAACTGCGCGCCCAAACCGCCAAGTTCAAGGACGCGCTGGACCAAGGCGCCACGTTGGACGACATCTTGCCCGAAGCGTTCGCGGCCGTGTGCGAAGCGGCGAAACGGGTGACCGGGCTTCGCCCGTTCGATGTGCAGATCTTGGGCGCCATCGTGCTGCATCAAGGCAAGATCGCCGAGATGGTCACGGGCGAGGGCAAGACCCTCGTCGCCACGATGCCGCTGTACCTCAACGCGCTGACGGGCCACGGCGCGCACTTGGTCACGGTCAATGACTTCCTCGCCCGCCGCGACCGCGAGTGGATGGGGCCGGTGTACGAATTTCTTGGGCTCACCGTGGGCCTGGTGCAGCACGACATGAGCACGGAGGAGCGCCAGGCCGGTTACCGCGCGGACATCACCTACGGCGCCAACCATGAGTTCGGCTTCGATTATCTGCGCGACAACATGGCCATCCGCCCCGAGTCGCGCGTGCAGCGGGAGTTGAACTACGCCATCGTGGACGAGATCGACTCCATCCTCATCGACGAGGCCCGCACCCCCCTGATTATCTCCGGCCGCCCCGAGAAGAGCATCGACATGTACTACAAGGTGGACGAGGTCGTCCGCCGCTTGCGCCGGGACACGCACTACGAAATCGAAGAGAAGGGGCGCAATGTCCTCATCACCGAGGAGGGCATGGAAGAACTGGAGCGCCAGCTCGAACTCGAGAACCTCTTCACGGAACACCTTGGCACGGTTCACATGGTGGAAAACGCCATCAAGGTCCACAACTTCTTCAAGAAAGACGACGAATACGTCGTGCGCAATGGCGAGGTGCTCATTGTGGACGAGTTCACCGGCCGCATCATGGAGGGCCGGCGCTACTCCGACGGGCTTCACCAAGCGCTGGAG
>SKRY01000353.1 GCA_007118235.1 Candidatus Hydrogenedentota bacterium
ATCTGGATGCCTTCCGGGATGGTTTCCCCCGCCGCCGTCTCGGTTCCCGCGGGCTTCAGGGTTTCGTAGAGGAGGTCCTGAAAATTGACGCGGCTCTTCTTGAAGCCTGTCGTATTGACATTCGCCAGGTTGTTGGCGATGGTGTCCACATTCAGTTGTTGGGCGATCATGCCCGTGGCCGCGGTAAACAGACCCCGCATCATGGCTCTATCCCTCCCCTTGCCTCACTGTTCCGCTCACGTATCAACGTCATTATGGATAACACTCCATGTTGCATGTGGGCTAGGATGGCATCCCCACTTGGCTGATGAGCTGGTTCATGGTTTCGTCGTGGGTTGTGATCACCCGTTGGTTGGCCTCGTAGGCCCTCAATCCCATGAGAAGATTGACCATTTCGGTGGGCGTCTGGACGTTGGCCTGCTCCAGCGCGCGATGAGTGATCACGGTGTTATCGGCGGGCAGGGTTCCTTCAAGGGCCTCATCCGGGGCGGCGTACAGGTTGCGTCCCTGCCGTTCGAGTAGAGCAGGCTCGGCGAACTCGACCACCTGCAATTGGCCAATGGGAACGCCACCCACGCTGACGCCCCCGTCCCTGTCAATTTCAAAGTCGTTGCTCTCGGGGCTAATGGGGCCGCCCCCCTGGTCCAGGACCAAATCGCCCTCTTCCGTCACCAATTGCCCGAGATTGTTCAGGGCCAGTTGGCCATTGCGCGTGAATCGTTCGCCTTCCGGGGTCTCCACGACCAAGAAACCCGGACCTTGCAAGGCGACATTCAATGGGTCGCCCGTTGTTGCGAGAGGGCCATTGGTCCAATCGGTGAAGGTCTCCACGATCCGCATGCCCCCGCCGGGTCCCCGGTGAGCGTCGAACATGGCGGGAGGGACCGGCTTGCCAAAATAGGACTCGAGATAGCCCCGGAACGCCCCATCGCTGCGCTTGTACCCTGCCGTGGAGGCGTTCGCCAAATTGTTGGCGATGACGTCATGGCGTTTTTCCAACCCCACCATGCCAGACGCCGCGGCATAAAGGCCCTTGATCATCGATTGCTGTTCCCCTGGATTCGAACTCCTTCCATCTTGCCTAACCTAGGGAAGCAAGGTATGTGCCGATTGCTTCCGGATTTCTTTAACTGCCTAATTGCCAAGTACTTAGGACGCACCGGCAGGAACGTCTTGCGAAAACACGGCGGGGGAAACGCTGCAACTCTTTCCCTGGTGCAGGCAGAAACTGCTTCACGCGCGGTTTGGGCGTGCGCGAGTAACAAAGCGCCGTTTGACGTGTCCCAACCCCGGTTCTGGCATCCTGTGTTTCCGCCTGTGGTTCCATGCCTGCCACGGGAGCGGACTCAAGCATGGGTTGAAACGCGCCGATGTTTTGCCGGGGCCATCCCCCGGTTCCGCGGGACTCGAAGCTGGGTTGTGTCAAGATTCGCGTCCAGAGTATACTTGTGGCTTCAAATGCGATGGCGTGTTGGGAAAGATCGTTTAAGTGGGAGGAATACCGTGCGGACGCTACGTATCCTATTGTGCGGAGCAATGGTTGTGACGGGCGCCACGGCGGGTCACTCCGCCTTGGCTTCCACCGGCCAGCAATCCATCGAAATTCGTGTGCCGGAACATCGCCGGAGTCAACGCACCCCCTCCACCACCAGCCGGAACCGGCAGGAAATGCGGGTGTTTGAAAACGATGACGGCGCCCCTCTTTTGACAAACCGGCCCGAGAAGTACCGTAACCGCCCGGGTCTCGTCGAGATCGAGCTGGACTATGATCCCATCGTGGTGCCGGACCGGCTTCGGCGTCTCAGCCAGAGAGATCGTCACTCCGCGTCGGACCTCGCGGACCTCGTGAGTCATTATTGCAGACAGTACGTGCTTGATGAGGCGCTGGTTTTCGCCATCATCCGGGTGGAAAGCGACTTCGACCCGCACGCGGTGTCCCCCGCGGGGGCGCGGGGACTCATGCAGCTCATGCCGGCGACCGCGGAAGAGATGGGGGTGTCCAGCATTTTCGATTCGGCCCAGAATATCGCGGGGGGCACGCAATACCTCGCGCGCATGCTGGAGTTGTTCGATAATGACTTGCGGTTGGCCTTGGCCGCCTACAATGCGGGCCCAGGCACGATCCGGCAGTATGGAGGCGTCCCTCCGTTCCGGGAAACGCAGAACTACATCCGTCTGGTCAAGCAGTATGCCGACTTGTATGAGCGGGAAGGAATCGATGGACTGGATGTGAGACCGGGATCCTCTGGCCTGGCGCACCAAGAACGGGAAGCGCCCGAGGACTCCACGTTCACCGTCCATTTCCACAGCGGATTGAGCCAGATCGCGGACAGCGTGGCCGACAAGGACACCTACTATCATCTTGAGTACCGGGGGCGGACAATCCCCGTGCGGAAGGATTTGGTGAGCCGGATCGAGGAACCCGCCTGAGGGCCGCCGCCCGCGGCGCATACATACATTGGATTCACGACCCCGGGACGCCAATTCGGCGCCCTTTTTCTCGTGGCGCCTATTCGCGCCAAACAGAACACGCTGTTCACACGTTCACGCGGAAGGGAGAGCTAGCGATGAGTTTGCTTGGACTCGACGTGGGCACGACGGGAACCAAGGCCGTCGTATTCGATCTGGATGGCCGGGTCATAGCCTCGGCCTACCGGGAGTATCCCCTATACTCGCCTCAGCCCGGCTGGCAGGAACTGAACCCAGAGCAAGTGTGGGACAATGTGAAGGAGGTTCTCGCCGAGGCCGCAAGCAAGAGCCAGCGCGACCCTATCGAGGCGATGGCCTTGTCGGCGCAAGGCGAGGCGTGTCATGCGGTGGCGGAAGACGGTTCGTGCCTCACCAATAGCATTGTCACCTTCGACGCCCGCACCGCCCACATGCCCGCATGGTGGATGGAGCGGATCTCAAGGCTCGAACTAGCGCAAATCACCGGCATGCCGCTGCACGGCATGTATAGCTTGAACAAGATCCTGTGGTGGAAGGAGAACCAACCCGACGTCTACCGCCGGACCTGGAAATTCCTTTGCTACGAAGATTTCGTGCACCATCGCCTAGGCTTGGAGCCCTGCATGAGCCACAGCCTTGCCGCGCGAACCATGGCCTTGGACGTGAAGGCGGGCGATTGGTCCAGCACGATATTGGATATGGCGGGCGTGGATAGGGCTCTTCTTCCGGCCACGGCGCCCTCGGGACATCCCGTGGGGACAATACCTGACAAGGTGGCTGACGAGATTGGACTGCCCAGGGGCGTCGTCGTCGCCACGGGCGGCCACGATCAACCCGCTGGCGCACTGGGCGCGGGAATCACGAAGAGCGGGGAAGCCATGTACGCCACGGGCACCGTGGAATGCATCGCGCCGGTGTTCGATGCCTTCACCGTGACCCAAGAGACGGTGGATTACAACCTGTGTTGCTATCCGAGTTGTCTGGAAGGCCTGTATGCCAGCATTTCCTTCAATTTCACCGGCGGCTCGCTCTTGAAGTGGTACCGCGACACCTTTGCGCGATATGAGAAGGAACAAGCCGAGGCCAGTGGAGAAGACGTCTACGACCGGATCTGCCGGGAGGTTCCCACCGAACCGGAAGATGTGCTTATCCTGCCGCATTTCACCGTGACGGGCACCCCGCACTTCGACACCCAAAGCAGCGGCGCCATCCTGGGGCTTGGGCTTGAGACTACCCGGGGAGAAATCGTCAGCGCCATTCTCTCGGGCGTCATTTATGAAATGAAACTCAACATCGAGTTGTTACAATCAGTAGGCGTGGATATCCGCCTTCTCAAGAATGTGGGAGGAGGCGCGAAGAGCCCCGCTTGGATACAACGGAAAGCCGACATCATGAACATGCCGGTCGCGTTGCCCGAAACAACTGAAGCGGCGGCGTTCGGGGCGGCACTGCTCGGCGGAGCTGCGGCCGGCAAAGTAAACGATGTGAAGAAGACCGCCGAAGAGTTGGTAAAGGTCAAGGAAGTCTACCAGCCGGACCCCTCGGCGAGTGCCGCCTACCAGGAGCGCTTTGGCCTGTACAAGAAGATCTACCCGGCGCTCAAGAGCATCAATCACGAACTAACGGCGTTGCGAAAACGAAAACACGATTGAGTTTTTCTCATGGATAAAAGCGACAAGCAAACCCAAACAGATTTCAATCCCCTGGACCTCCCCAACAAGATCACGCGCAAACTGAAGCGATGCTCCGAGGTCCAGGAAAAAGTCAACGAGGAAAGAATCCGCTACCTCTGGATGCACGTGTGCAGGGAAGAAGCGGATTCGGGCGGCCAGGACACCGAAAGCCTCACGCTGGATGAATGGCTCAACATCGTGGATGAAGCGGCCGCCCTGAGCGCGAAAAGCGTCATCATCAGTGCGGGCTCATCCCTGTCGGGGCGGCCGGAGGTTTGGACCATTTGCCAGTGGGCTCAAGAAACCTACAACATGCTCGTCGCCATCTACCTCTACAGCGGAGCCATCCCTTTGGGCGAAAACGAACTCGAGTCGCTTGCCGAACTTGACAAGACCAAGCTACGCGTCGTGGCCGACAAGTCCCTTGTGCCCGCGTTGGAGCCCGTCCGGAAATTGGGGGTTCCCCTTTATGGGGTCGATACCATCCGCCCCAAGACAGAAGAGCGGTCGCCCTGTGACCTGCCATTCACCATGACCTATGTGGAGTCCCATGGTAACCTGTACACGTGTGGTTTGGTGATGGACGAAGAGCATTATTGGCTGGGCAACGCGTGTGAAAAACGGCTCGACGCCATCACAAAAGAGGACATCCTCCCCTCACCTCCGCCGAAGCGGGTTATGCGTGACCGGCAACTGTGCAATACGTGCCCACGAATGATAGAGCGAATACTTGGAGCAAATGATCAAGAGATGTGACGCCCTACCCATGTTGGCGCGCCCGGACTGAAGCCACTGAAGGGCTCTCCCCTTCACCGAGAGATAAGGACTCTGAACTTACCCCGCGAATGCAAACCATCCTCGGGGAATCCTTTTCCACCATCCCGCCATACTTCAAGAGCCCCCTTAATATCCCTTACCACAGGCCTTTGGAACACGCCCGAAACACCGGGTGTGCCTAATCCGCTATATGAGCTAGTATCACTATGTGTATGTTTTCATATACTGTATGTGCGTTTGTGTTGCACTCCTATCGAAACACTCTGCGAAACACGCGTGCCGACTGGCGTCGTATTTTGTAACTCCTTGTGTGTCAATATCTTATGGTGTTCGGCGCGAGTTATGGCTGTTTCGTTGTGTTCCGCGTGATCACTGGGCTGGGCAACCAGAGAAAATTTTCTCTTGCACTTCCCAAACGCCCATGCTATACTGGCCCTCGTTTTTGGAAGCGTATATTCGCCGGTTCCGAATGCAACGGCGCCGTCAGGTGCGAGCCAGGGAGGGCAGTCTGATATGCACGGCACGATGATTGTATTCCTTCCTGTCAGAGAATCCTTTTCCCCTCTTATCATCCCGGCGTTTCACTCCGTCGAATGGGTGTGGCGCGGGATGACGTCTGTTTGAACGGTCTGCGGGAGGACACCTTGTAATCCACGATAACTCTTTCCGGTTAGCGCCATTGTGCGCAGTATGCGGCTATAGTGCAGTGCATGCAAAAGATGGCTTGCGAGATAAGTCCGCGGAAGAGAGCAAGGCCATGGCGACACATTGGGGAATAGGGGGTGTTGGGGATGCGGCGAGACTCAGGAACACGGGGCGGCAAACATAAACTTGGGGATTTGGGGCTTGCGAGACGGGGCATGGGAACGTGTGGGGCGTCCATTTGCCGTGTTTCGCGGGAAGGAGACGATGATGCAGGGTGAAGCGCCTTTCCAGTCCAGTGGCGGCATACCTCCCACGGCCAAATCAGGGTCCAATGGAGCGGGGCAGTCCAAACGGCGAAGGGAAACAAGGATGGCTTCAGAAGAACCGAATCCATGGGAAATCGCGCAACAGCGGTTGCAAAATGTATTGGATGAACACAGTTACAAGAATTGGTTTTCTCAAACACGCTTGCAGTCCTGCGACAACGGGACGGTGGTTGTCTCGGTTCCGAGCCGGTTTTTCGCGGAGTGGCTTCGCGACCATTATCTAGAAACCGTGACGGAGTGTCTTCGAGATGTGGTCCCCGACTTCGAGCAAGTCCGCTTCGAGCCCTTGAGCGACGCGGTCGACGTGTCCCTCAAGGAGCAGAACCCGGCCAGTCGCAAGACCTCCGATGCGGCTCCCCGGCGGCAATCCGCTGGCGCCTCCGTATCCCCCGTTCGCCGGGAAGGCAATGAGCTGCGTCCCCCCAAACGGGGTGTGTTCGAAGGATTCAACATCCGCTATTCGTTCGAGCATTTCGTGGTGGGGGCCGGCAATCGCTTTGCTCATGCGGCGGCTAGGGCGGTCGCCGACTCGCCCGCGCGGGCCTACAACCCTCTGTTTCTTTATGGGCGGACCGGCTTGGGCAAGACCCATCTCATGCAGGCCATCGGACAAGAAGTGCTCAAGAAACGGCCCGGCGCGAACATAGCGTACGTCTCGTCGGAGCAATTCACCAATCAGCTCATTGAGAGTATTGCGCGCAAATCCACGCAACGATTCCGTAACAAGTACCGCAAGGCGGACATCCTTCTCATCGACGATATTCACTTCATCGCGGGCAAGGAGGCGACTCAAGAGGAGTTTTTCCACACCTTCAACGCCCTCTTTGACATGCATAAGCAGATTGTATTGTCCAGCGATCGGCAACCCAAGGACATCAAAGGAGTGGAGGAGCGCCTGATATCACGGTTTGAATGGGGATTGGTGACGGATATCCAGCCGCCCGACCTCGAAACGCGGGTCGCCATCCTCCAGAACAAGGCCATCCAGGAAAACGCCACCATCCCACAGGATGTCCCGCAGTTCATCGCCCGCCATATCACGAACAACATTCGTGAACTCGAAGGCGCCCTGATCACCGTGATCGCATACAGCAAATTGACCCAGCGTGAGATTACCCAAAGCCTTGTCGAGGAAGTATTGCGTGACATGATTGGGCGCGAGAGCATCAAGCCCATCACGATCGACGCCGTTCAACGGGCCGTTGCGGAGCATTTCGACGTACGCATCTCCGACCTCCGGGGCTCAAGCCGGCAACGGCAAGTGGCGTTTCCGCGGCAAATAGCGATGTACTTGTGCAAGGAGTTGATTCCCAGTCTCTCCCTGAACGAGGTCGGCGAGGCCTTTGGCGGCCGGGACCACACCACGGTGCTGTACGCCTGCCAACGCATCACGAAAGAGGTCAAGAACAACTCCGCCACCCGGCAACTCACCGAGAAACTGGAAAAGACTCTGCGGCCATGACGAACAGAGGGGTTTCCTTAAGGCCGGGAAGCTACGGGGTAGATACGTGCGGTGCGCGGGAAAAAACACAAGCGGGGCCTCGTTGAGCGTGGTCCCGCCTGTGTTAAGAACGGATTATGGCGCGGTCTCGGCTTCCACGGGGTTGCTGAGCGTGCCGATGGGCGGAATGGTCACCTCCACGTGATCGCCCGGCGCCAGGGACGCAATCCCCTCGGGCGTGCCCGTGGCGATGAGATCCCCGGGTTCCAGGGTGATGTACTGTGTGATGTAGGCAATTAACGTGGGAATGTCAAAGATGAGGTGGCGGGTGTTGCTTTGTTGCCGGATTTCGCCATTCACGCGCACTTCAAGGTCCACTTCCACGGGATCCGCCAAAGCGTCCGCCAATAGCAAGACCGGTCCCATGGGGCAGAACGTATCCAGGCTCTTCGACAGGAACCACGGCAATCCCTTCTGCATGTCGCGCTGCTGCATGTCGCGGGAAGTGACGTCGTTCACGATCGTGTACCCCGCCACGCAGTCCCGCGCGTTTTCCCGGCGCATATCCTTGGCCCGTTTCCCTATCACGACAGCCAATTCCCCTTCATGGTCAACACGGCCGTATGCCTCGCGAATGCGTATCGGATTACCAGGACCCACGCAAGCCTCGGGCGACTTACCGAAAAGCACCGGTTGCTTGGGCGCTTCATGACCGGTTTCCGCGGCGTGAGCGCTGTAGTTGCGGCCGATGCACAGAATCTTTCCAGGGCGGTGCGGCTGAAGGCAAACGGGCTCGCTGGCCAAGGCGAACCGCTCCATGAGTCCGCTTTCGCGCAGCAGGGACACGACGGGCTCCAGGTCTTCGCTGGAAACCATGCCCTTGGCTAGCATCTGTCCCACATCGCTCACGATGGGTCCTGGCGTCCGTTGCGCCAACAGGTGATATGTCTGATACGCCAAGGTGAAGTCTATCCATTGGCCGCCGCACTCAAGTGCTACATAGGTTCCTGTTGTTCCCTGGGCTGTTGCTAGCTTCATATCCGTCTCCTTGCCTCAACGGCATCGATATTGGGGCCTTTATGGAAGGCTTGATTGAGAAAGGGAGTATAGCAAAAGGGAACGCAACGGCCCTATCCGGCGATTGAGACGTACCTCATTCCTTCGTCACACGGCCAGCGCTGGATTCTCCGCGTTCCAAACAGTGACGCCAGTTAACGGCCGGGGGAAGGATCTTCCTTGTCAACGCTGACCCCGCGTTCGATGAGGCCCGCGGCAAGGACCACCCCCTCTTCATCGTATAGAACCGCCCATTGACCGGGCGCCACGGCCCGCTCCGGCTTCCCGAACACAACTTCCAGCCCCTCCTCAGTGATCTGGGCCATAGCGGGCGCGGGATTATGGTTGTAGCGAATCTGCGCGTAACACGGGAAACTTCGGCCCGGGTTTTCCAGGGCGCCCCAGATTACCTCGGAAGTGATGAGCTTTTGGAAGTAGGTCTCTTCGGCGTAACCCACCACCACGGCATTGCGCGCGGCGTCAAGCTCCAACACGTACAGCGGCCGCGGCGCGGCGATGCCCAGGCCCTTGCGTTGACCCACGGTGTAGTGCATCAACCCTTTGTGCTGGCCCAACACCTCGCCCGCGCGGTTCACGATGGGGCCGGGTTCGCCAGGCCCAGTGCGCTCCAAGATAAAACGGCGGTAGTCATCGTCCGGCACGAAGCATATCTCTTGGCTTTCGGCCTTGCCAGCGGTGAGTAAGCCGAGGGATCGGGCTTTTTCACGCACTTCTTCCTTGGTGTATTCACCAAGGGGAAATCGAATCCGGCGAAGCTGGTCTTGCCGGAGGCCGGCCAGCGCGTAACTCTGATCCTTGGCGAGGTAGCGCCCCCGCCTTACCGCCACGCGGCCATTGCGCTCCACCGTGCGCACGTAATGACCCGTGGCGAAGCAGTCAGCCCCATGGGCCATGGCTTCTTGAAGCAGCGCCCCGAACTTCACCTTCCGGTTGCAGCGGAAACAAGGATTGGGGGTTCGGCCGGCGAGATACTCTGCAATGAAGTCTCGGATGACGTCCCGTTGGAAGCGATCCTCGTAGCTGGCCACGTAATGCGGGATGCCCAGCCCATCGGCCACCCGGCGGGCATCGGCGGCCGCATCGGCCGACGCGGCCGTGACATGCATGGTCATCCCAATGACGTCGTATCCTTGCTCAAGGAGCAGCGCCGCCGCGACGGAACTATCCACCCCGCCACTCATGGCGGCGCACACCGTTGGCTTATCCGGCGGTGTTGTCTGGTTCGATTGTGTCAAATGCCTGACAACCCTCTTGAGATTAGCGGCGAATCGCGGTCTTGCCGGCTACCGCTGTTCTACCGCACGTCGGCTTCGAACCATTTCAACCATCCCATCATGCCCTTGGTTTGCTTCAACATGGTGGCTTTTAGTCCCAGCGTGCGAAGCTTCTCCTTTGCTTCCTGCCGGGACTTGGCCACGACCACACCGCCCACGAAGGACTTTTCTTCCTCACCTTCGGCTCGAATCGCGTGATACTCATAGGTGGGCATGCTGCAATTCCCTTCCCGCACTCATTCCGCGCTGTGAACGCGAATTCCTCCTCGACACGGTCCCTTACCTAACCCTTTGCGATTATGGGAGACGCCAGTTGGCCTCCGCCGTGTTTATAGTACCACGCCATACTGGACAGACCAACTTCGCGCCATATAGAGGTCGCAGTAAACACATTATATGTACTAGATGGTGTCTCGCGTGGTTCGAGGCCCACACTTTCCGTTCCCCGGGATGCAGCGATACCGCATCCCCCGCCTCGTGACATTGACAGGGTATCCGGGCTGTACTAGAATCAGACCAAATCACGCCCCGAAAGGTGACCGCTTCCAATGAAACATTACAGTTTTGGCGCATTCAAAACCGGCGAGTTCAACAGGTCCGCGCGCGACATGGCCTTGGCCGTGGCGGACCTACGGCCCGTTTCGCCCCTGCCGGTGGTATTGCTGGGTGAGCAAGGTTCGGGCAAGACCCATCTCTTGTGCGCCACCGTGAATCGGATTCGCGCCATGGCGCCCTCCGCCGGGTTGGCGTACATCACCGCACGCGATTTCCCCCGGGAGATTCGCGCGCTCCTCGAGGATCCCACCCCATTGCGGCGTTGCGAATCGGCTGTGTTGCTGGTGGACCAACTTGAACAGTTTCACGAGCACATCGCCGAGCTAGAGGAGGTCCTCCAGCTCTTCATGGAGCTTGGTCATCACGTGATGGTGGCCACCTCGGTTCATCCGGCCCGTCTGGCTCACCTGTCCGAGAGGTTACGGCGGCTGTTGGAGCAGGGCCAGATCGTCACGTTGCGGGCCGGAGACGGCGTAGCCTCGAGTGAAACGGACCGGCGGGAGAAAGAGGCTGAACTCACCCGGAAACAAGAAGAGATCGAGACCCTGAGGGCGCGCTTGGAGAAGGCGCGGCATGAAGGCGAGCAAGTTTCGCGTTTACGGGAACAGCTCCAAGAGGAACGCGGCGCGCGCCAGACCCTGCAGCAACAGCTCATGGCCTTGCGGCAATCCAATGAAGAGTTGACGGCGCGGGCAACGGAACATGGCGATGATACTGCCCGCCGGGAGGCGTTGGAACGCGAGGTAGAGGAGCTTCGCGCAAACCTGGAGAACACCGCGGTCGAGGAAGCCAAGGCGCGCCATGAGGCCGATTATCTCTCCGCCCGGACCGAACGGCTCGCCCGGATTATCGAAGACAACCACAAACAGTTCGCCCAGCACAAGCAAGACCAACGCCGGCAAGTAACGGACTTGGAAGCCCGTCTGGAAGGGTATGAAGCGAGCCTGGAAGCGCTTAGGGGTGAATTGGCGAATAGCAGGGAAGAAGTAGCCCGAACGGCGCACACGCTGGAGGAGGCGCGCGCCGAGATTCAAGATGCCCGGGCCGCCACGGAGGAAGCCAACCAATCACGTCAGCGGCTGCAGAAGGATCTGGACCTTCTTCGCCAGAAGGCGGCCGGGTTGGAGGAGAAGCTCTCGGAATCCGAAACGGCCCGTGCGGAGCTTCAGCAAGAACTCGAGGCGGCTCAGCGTAGCGACGCCGTTGAAGAACGGGACCGGCTTGAACGCGAACTCAACGAGGCTAGCGGGGAACGGGATAGCGCGAAAACCGCCTTGGCGGATATGGAGCAACGCTGCGACACGCTGGAAGCGCGGTTGACCGCCGCGGAACGGGAGCGCGAACGAAGTCACGAGGCCTTGGAAAGCGCGCGGCTCGAAATCAGTCATCTTCACTCCACTTGGATGGAGGGACAACACCGCGAGACGAAATTGGCCAAGGAGCGCGACATGGCTCAGGCCGCATTGGAGAAGACGCGCGGGCAATGCGAGGTGCTGCAAGAATCCCTGGACGCCTTGACCACCGAACGCGACGCTCTGCAGGCCCGGTTGCATACGGAGGAGCAGCGTGCGGCCGAGACACGGCAAGCCCGCGAAACGTTGGAGTGCGAGCAGAGGAAACGTGAGCGTGAACTCGACGACATACTGCGCCGGCGCGAGGAAACGGAAGCGCGGCTGGCAGAGGTGGAGCGCGAGCGCGACGAGAATCAGCAGGCGCTGGACGTTGCCCAGGGAGAGACAGGCCGTCTCCACTCGGAGTTGGCCGAGGGACAACGGCGGGAGGCCGAATTGCGCGAGGAACGCGATCGCCTTGCGCGCAATCTCGACGGCATACAACAAGAACGGGACGAACTCCAGACCGCTCTCGAAAAAAACCTGGAAGAATGCGGCACTCTCAAGGAATTGGTGGAAACGCTGACCAACGAACGCGACGCGGTGCAGGCTAAATTGCAAACCGCGGAGCAGTTGACCGCCGAGATGCGGGAGGTGCAGGAGGGGCTCGCGGAGGACAAACAGCAACTCCAGGATGAACTGGACACGCTAAATCAGCAGCACGAAGGGTTGCAGGATCGCGTTAGGGAACTCGAGGCGGAACGCATGGCGCTTGTGGGCCGCATCGACGAAAAGGACGGCGCCCTCAAGCAATGGAGGGAGGTCCATGACGAGCTGACGGAAGAGTGTGGCAGGCTTCGGAGAGAGCTTGAGGACGCGCGCCATCAACGCCAGGAGATGGACGAACGCCTGGTTTCGGTGAAGCGCGACTGCGATCAGCGGATGGAAGCCTTGGAGGAATCGCGCATTGAGGCGAGCCGTCTTCAAGCCGCATTGTCGGATCGCGAGCGGCGTGAAACCGAACTGTGCGAGGAAAGAGACGCGATCACGCGAGAACGCGACAATCTCCGGGATTGGTATGTCACGGCCGACGCCGAGCGGGCGCGGCTGGCGGAGGAACATGCGGCGCTGTTGGAGCAAACCGCGCGTCTTAGGGAACGACTCGCCACGGCGTTTAACATGGCGGCGGACGCGTCAGTGGCCTGTGATGGGCTTGGAAAAGCCCTGCACTTCGTTCAGGGACAGCGCGCCGCCCTAATACGCGATGTCGCGTATAGGGACACACGGCTGGCGGAATTGCAGGTCCGGTTTCGGGAAAGCGAGGACGGCCGCCATCTCCTTGAATCCACTCTCGTCACACTGCGTCACGCCGCCGAGGAGCGCCTGCAAGCGCCGGACGGCGGAGGAGTTGACACGGATCGTCTTCGTGAGGCGCTTTCCGCCGCGCGGGAGAAGGCGGACTGCCTTGAGGCGGAACTAGCCGCCATGAAGAACCGGCGCGAGATTTTGGAGCGCACCCTTGCCGCCGCACAGGAACGGCTGCGCGAATCCGCGGCCGCCTTGGAATCTTTTCGCGATGCGTTGGCCTGCGAGAAGCGGCGGGCCAACGAGTTGACCCTGGAGCGGGATAATGCCCGGAAAGAGGCTTACCAGTTGCTGCAACGCGCCACCGATTTAGAAACGCAACTCAACGAAGCGGCCGCGGACCGGGACGCGCTTCACGAATTGCTCAGCGAGGCCTGGGAAGCTGGGGAGGAGCTGGAACGGCGCCTTCAGGAACAGGCCAAACAGACCAAGGCGCTTGAGGATGCCCTCGCTTACCAAGACCAAGCCGCGGCCGAGGAATTGGAGGCCGTTCGCTCGGAGGCGCGCGGCGTGTCCGCCCGGCTTCACCACCTTGATGCGGCCCACCGCGTGGCCTTGGCCGGCAAACAAGCCCAGGAAGCTCTCTTAAACTCAACGCGGGAGGACTTGGAACGGACGCTAGCGTTGCTACGCGAAGCCGCCCAACATGACGAGCACGGCGAAACCAACGAACAGCTCGAGTCATCCGCTCAAGACTACGAAACCGCGCTGGAGCAACCCTCTGTGCGCATGGGAGCCGGGCGAGTGGACATGGGGCAACAGAGCGACTGGAGTACCGGCGCCGGCGAATGGGACCAACCGCGCCCAGCGCCCATGCCGTTTGCTCCAATGCGATCCGGGGAGAACGCCTCAGGAAACCGCGGGGAATAGACGCGGCTCGGGTATCCACTCGCTAGCTGCCCGGGACACAATTGATAAGGACGCGGACCACGTGTTTTGGCGGAAGTTCACATGACACGCGAGCCATTCAACATGGGGGATGGGCTTGCCGATCGGCTGCTGCGATTGTTCGAGGAGATTCACCCCTTGGACCGCGTGCCCCGGGCGGGATACGTCCTACGAGGCGTGACCGAACCGGAATCCGTGGCGGCGCACAGTCATTTCGTGGCGCTCATGACCCTTTTGGTGGCCGAGGCGCATCCCGCATTGTTCGACCGGGACAAGGCCGTGAGCATGGCGCTCATTCACGACCTCTGTGAATCGCGCTTCATGGACATTCCCATGCCTTCAAGCGACGCCTATTTTCACGCCTCCAAGTCGCAAGCCGAACAGGAAGTGACGGAGGATCTGCTGGGGGGGTTTGGCGAGCGGCTGCCGGCGTTGCATGCCGAATTGCTCAAGGCCGAATCGCCCGAAGCGCGCCTGGTGCGCGGATTGGACAAGGCCCAGATGATGGTGAAGGTCCTGATGTATGAGCGGGAAGGACGTGGAAGGCTCGAAGAATTCTGGACCAATCCGCGCAACTTCGCCGGCTTCGGGCTCGAACCGGTCAACGCGCTTTTCGACGCCATCTGCGCGGCGGCCGGCCGCGAGCGGCCCCAATAGCCGCGGACGTTACAGCGGCTCCAATCCCAGCGCCGAGAGGCGGCCAGTCACCATTTGGCTGTCGTAACGCGCTTCCTGAAATTCCACGCTCCACGGGTCGGTTTCCGTATTGATGAGAGCGTACCGGGCTGCGCCATCCTCGTTCATGCCCGCGCTGCCCGGATTGACAAAAAGGGTACCCCTCACCCAGCGGTGAAAGGGGATATGTGTCCGGCCCAAGATGACCACATCGCTCCGCGCCTCCTCCCACTGGCGCTGGAACCGGGACTCGGGATCATCGGGGTGAAGTCCCTCGGACTGGCTGGTCAGGGTACCGTGACACACGGTGATGCCAAGACCCTCCAGGTGAAGATGGCGGCGGCGGGGAAGGCTACGGAGATACTCAAGCGTGTCTGTGCGGGCGGCCTCGTGCGTCCATTGGACGGCGCGGAATTCGGAAGCGCCCCACTTCTTGCGCAGGGTCTCTTGCTTGCGCAAGAAGCGGACAGCGAAACGATCCCGCTCCCCCTGGACCGTGAGGATTTCCCGGCTCCGGAGGATGTCCACTACCTCATTGGGCCACGGAAACCCCACCACGCAATCGCCTGTGTTGACAATGGTGTGAATGCCTGCTTCGTCAATGGCCTCAAGCGCCGCCTCCAAGGCAGGCAGATTCCCGTGAATGTCGCCCAGCGCAGCTAGTATCATTGAGAATATCTCACGTGAAGGTTAGAGAAAGGTGTTTGGCGGAAGAGCGATTATGATACCATTTCCGTAAGTAGCGCCGCAGCTTTTGACCAATGAAATCAGGGGGTTGAGAAGGTTCGCTCCCAACGCAAGCTTGACAAACGGCCTGCTAACCTGTATCAAAGAGGTCCAGAAGTTCATTCCGGTGGCGTTCCGGGAGGGATCACGTTCGCCCCGGGGGGAAGCATTAACTGGATGCGCCTGCCGCCAAGGCGCCACCACTGTCATTCGCAACGGCTGTTGAGTACAAACAGGAAGGAGCAAACCATGCCACCGAAACAGAGCACTGCCGACAAGAAGCCCATGACCAAGGCGCAAATCCTGACCCATCTCTCCGAGCAAACCGGGTTATCCAAGAAGCAAGTCTCGGAGGTCCTGGACGAGTTGGTGAACCTCGCGTATCAGGAAGCCAAGGTGGGTTTCAATTTGCCTGGCCTGGGCAAACTTGTGGTGCACCGGCAGGAGGAGCGTAAGGGCCGCAACCCGGCAACTGGGGAAGCAATCACCATTCCCGCCAAGGACGTCCTCAAGTTTCGCATCTCGAAGACCGCCAAGGACGCCATCACGCCCCCGAAGAAATAGCGCCGCGGCATGCGGGGTTTGGGGTTCGCCTATCGGCGCGGACCGGCTTTTCCAAATGTGGACAGGCCGGTCTTTTTTGCCGAAGCGCGTGAAAGAAGAATGGTGCCGGGGAAGGGACTCGAACCCTTACTCCCGCGAGGGGAACCGGATTTTGAGTCCG
>SKRY01000430.1 GCA_007118235.1 Candidatus Hydrogenedentota bacterium
GCCTGATCTTCAATGCGGGTCACGGTCTAACCATCCGCAATCTCCGGCCCGTAGCCGCCATTAGCGGGCTCAATGAAGTCAACATCGGCCATTCCATCGTCTCCCGCGCGGTCTTCATCGGGCTTGAGGCGGCCGTGCGCGAAATCCTCGATATCCTGCATTCGGTCTCGGGTTGACCCCAGGTGGCCGTATTCAATCGGACGCCCATCGCGTTTTTAGTGTTTCGCATAGTGAGATAGGATTCAAATATTCCGCCGTGAGGCAAGTGCGGCGGCGCCCGATGGAACTTATCGCTTTCGGCGGGGATTGGGCATATCCAACACCTCCATAGGGGAGCATGAACTCACGGGCTAACCACGGGACCGTCCTATGTCACAATACCGTGCTGGTATACGATAGACTAACATCAACGCAACAAAGTCTTGACTTTTTTCGGTCTCTATTGTACAGTAACAGCCTACATCCGCCAGTCTCAGCATGGGGATACTAAGCTGCCCGCTCCTTCCATGTTCTTCATTTGCTTATTTTGTGGTGATTGCATTCGGCTGAGGAACTGTACATACTAGAGTTACTGCTCCCTTGCAGCGCTAGTTCTGGAAGGTGACACCTTTGAGGGGAGAAGCACATGACCTTACGGATTTCCACGGCGCTAAGCGTCTTTTCGGGGGCGCCGGATAGCTATTGCCCGGATGGATACCGCGATCCCTTGCGGCCAGCCGAACGGGTGGCCGCCATATCCAAGATCAAGGGCGTGAAGGGAATAGAGGTTTCCCAGCGGGAGATCACCGACGAATTCCCGGTGAAGGAACTCAAGCGAGTCCTCAAGGAGTACAACCTGAGCTGTTCGGCGGTCTCCGCCGACATCGCGCAGGATCGCCGGTTCGCCTTGGGGGGATTCGGCCACCAGCACTCCAAGACCCGCAACGCATCCATTGACGAGGGCCGCAAAGCGGTCGATATTGCCCGCCAAGTGGGGACAACCGATGTCACGCTGCGGCTGTACAGCGATGGATTTGATTATCCCTTCCAGGTGGATTACGCCACCCATTGGAACACGGTCATCTCCAGCATAAAGACCATCGCCAAATACGCCTCCTCCGATATCAATGTGGCCATTTGTTATAAGCCGAGGGAGCCGCGCAAGTTTCTAACGGTAAGCTCGGTCGGTAAGGCGCTCTCGTTGTGCCAAGAGATCGCGATGAAGAATGTAGGAGTCGCCCTGGATTTTTCCAACGCCATGATGGCCGGAGAGAATCCCGCCGAATCCATCGCGTTCCTGGCCCGCGCCAATAAGCTGTTCCAAGTCTACTTCAGCGACAATTATGGGTTGTGGGAGGACTTGCTTTTTCCGGGCAGCGTGCACATGTGGGAAACCATGGAGGCCTTGCAGCAACTCAAGAACAGCAAGTACAAGGGATTCTGCACGCTCAACATGATGCCCCGGCGGATGGATTCCGCCCACGCTTGCCAAATTGCCGTGGGTAATCTGTCGATATTTTGGAAGAAACTGGAGAAACTGGATAGCGCGGAGCTGAAGAAGGCTCAGAAGACGCTGGACGCCGTGGAAAGCCAGAAGATTGTGCGGCGGGTCATGCTCCAGAGTTAACCCGAGCCCATTCGAAACGCCACACGCGCCGTGGACGGGTGTTGCCCGTCCACGGCGCGTGTGTTTCGTGTGCAGTGCGGCTTGGCCGCCGCTACGCTACACCGCCGCGCGGTCCTTGATGTCCAGCCGGCGAATCCAGATGTTGCGGAACCGCACGGGATTGCTGTGTTCCTGAATCATCAAGGGCAACTCCGGCGGATGGGGCGAGTACTGGTTGATGCCGCGGTGCGCCACCGGGCCATGGATGATTGTGTTGTAATGGGCGAGCACGCCGTTCCAGTGGAGCGTCAGCGTCGCTGGCTGTTCGACGCTGTTGCCGTTGAAGACCGGCGCGGTGAAAACGCAATCGAACACATTCCACTCGCCCGGCGGCCGCATGGGATGCGTTAGCGGCGGAGTCTGGCCGTAGATGGCCCCCGCGATTCCGTCCGCGAAGACCTTGTCCGAATAGGAATCGAAGATCTGAAGCTCGTAGTTGTTCATGAAGAACACGCCGCTGTTGCCCCGGTCGAAGCGGTCGCCGCGCGGCGGATCGGGCGCCATCCATTCGATGTGGAGTTGGCAGTCGCCAAAGGATTCCCGCGTGACGATATCATCGCCGTGGGCCACCAAGACACCGTCCTCCACTCGCCATTCGTGAGGCTCAAAAGCGGAGGTGTCCTCCCCGTCGAACAGCACGATCGCGTCCGAGGGAGGGCCTTGGCTAATCTCGCCGGGACAGCATAGCTCGCCCGGATCAATTTCCGGCGGCCAGGGGCGATTCGGGTCGTGAACGTGATATTCCGGCGCCCAAGGCTGCATGGGCGTGTCCGTGTAGCCAACGACTTGGCCATCGTCGCTTTCCACCAGATCGGCCGCAACCGTCTTGAAGGCCGGGCCCGCAATGGCCGCGGTTCCCGCCGCGAGGGCGCTGGTGCGCAAGAACCGCCGCCGGCTCATGCCGGTTGATGGGGTTCCGCCTGCTTCCGGCCCCAATTCCCTCGAGCCATTGTCATTCGTCATGGAGTTTACTCCTCTCGTGTCGGGTAATGAATGCCGCCCTTGTAGTGGGCAGGAAAGTAAGCGCGCATCATACGAAACAAACCAGAACTGAATCAAACGAGCGCGCCCCGGATGGCCGGGAGGAGAACGGCGCATCCGGGGCGCGGTGGTGTTCCTAGCCGCAATCGCGTCTAGGGATAGTCAAGATGTCCGTGCCCATGGCCGTGGCCGTGATCGTCATCATACCCATGAAGGGCTTCATGGACGAGGAGCCCGCCCTTATTGACGGGAAACTTGTTCCCATGGGGGCCATCGTAGCGCATGTACTCCACGTGACCGTCCAGGAATAGGACATTGACGCCGCCGGGCACATGCACAAAGTGCTTGGGTTCGTGCGCGATGCCCGACCACACGATGGGAAGCTCGGACTGCGCCTGCGCGCCGCTCGCCGGGTTGTTGATATCGGTGATGAAGAACCGCTCGATTCCGTCCCGGAGCCGGGGAACCGAGGAGTGACCGCCTATTGGTCCTTCATGGAGCCGCCAGTCCTGATCGACCCGGTGAGGGTGATGCTCCATGTCATGCCACAGGTGTTCCAGGTTTTCCTCGAAATGATGGAAATCGTGATCCGTCTGGAGCATGCCGTCGCTCACCGCCCACCCGATGTAGATGTAGGGCTCGCCAATGACGGAACAAGGCTCCACCCGGCCCGTGTTCCGCATGTTGCCGATGATGTCTTCCCATTCATGCGCCGTGGTGTGGCCCTCGTCCCATGTTTCAAGGGCGGTGGCGCCGCCTTGCCAGCTTGGGGATATCAGGACATCGAGATCGGTCAGGTAATCGGGGTAAACCGCGTCGATGTCAAAGATCTGTTGAAACGGCAGCGCGCGGTGTTCGTACCCCCGGTTGGGATACCGATGGGCTCCCGGGCAGCTCGTAATCTTCATGTGGGGATAGCGATCCTGATGCTCGTTCGAGTACATCCTCAACATCAACCCCATCTGCCGCAGGTTGTTGGCGCATGCGGCCCTGCGGGCGGCTTGACGCGCCCGGGCCAAGGCGGGCAAGAGAATCGCCGCCAGGATGCCGATGATGGCGATGACGACAAGCAACTCTATCAGAGTGAATCCTTTACGTTGTCTCATGGAACTAGCTCCTTTATTTGCTTCCGGATACATGAGGACGCGCGGCATTCCATCCCGTGTCATGCAAGGGTTTGACGCCATGCGCCGCCATTGTCTTCATTAAGTGTGGAAGATGATTGTGTGGCGTTTTGGAAGTCTTACGGAAGCAGGAGCGGCGGAGCCCGAGGCATCCAAGGGCCTTGGGCGGTGGGAGGCAGGGATATGCGCTCCATTTGAATAGCGCGCAGGGGAACCGGCGAGATACATCGGCGAAGGAGAAACAGACTCACGAACAGGGTCAGGCAGCCCAGCAACAGGCACAACCCGCAGTTTTCATCTCCGTGATGAGGCGTGAGCGGACCGCAGGATCCTCCCTCGCAGCAGCCGTGGTGGGGCAACGGCAAGGCGTGGTGTCCGAGAGCCGCCACGAACAAGATCAACAGACCCCAAGCGGCCATGCGCCGCCATGCGCCCTGTTGCCTATCTGCCGTCATACGTCACCTTCGCCGCGAGAGTATACCTTATCGTCCACGCGTCTCTACAGACGCTAGACTGATACCGATATTACACTCTCAATAAGGCCTTGTCAAGCGCCGCGATGGTATCGGGCCGCGTTTCACACCTTCTCGAAACACGGCGGACTCCCGCCGCATTCCTTCCCGAGTTAATGGTCCCGCCAAGAGAGCGAGCGGATGGCGCTGGCGAGCGCGGCTACAGCAACTCTTCGATGGCGGCGGAGAGCCGGTGGACGCTGGCTTCGCCTTCAGCGATAGCCTCGCGGGCGCGATCGAATTCGAGCAAGCCGATGTGATCCAGACGCGGCGCGATGACGAGGTCGGGGGGATCCCCAGCCATCCGGCTGCGGGTGATGCGATCCTGCATGATGTGAAGCGAACTCGCGAGCGACTGCATTAGACCGGGGCTATCCTCGCGGTCTCCCTCCCGCGGACCCAAGGGCAGCCATGGGGCGTGGTCACGCATGTTGGCCATCACCCGGTCGAGCCAGTGGGGGTCGCCCTGGGGAGAACCCAGGCCGCCGTGGCCACGCCGGAACGAGCGTCCAACGATAC
>SKRY01000386.1 GCA_007118235.1 Candidatus Hydrogenedentota bacterium
GCGATTGCAGCCAAACAGCGCCGCCAGCGCAAAGGCCGTGATCGTTTGGAGACCTGGCGGACCCGCCAATCCCATGAACGCGCCGATGGCCACGCCGGCGGCGATTTGCTCCGGCGTGCCCCGCTGGCGCATGACACGGAGATAGTAGTAGCGATACGCGCGAAACATGTGCGTTGAATCACGATCCGAAAATGGGGGGCTGGCGCCTTTTCAACGCCGAATTTGGGACAAGGCGGAACATCCACAGATTTGGCCCTGAAGAGGCACTGGCGCCTCTGCAGCCCCTAATTTGGGGATGCCCCGATTGCATCAGACATAGCCTGACATGCTACCAAAAATCAAATCCATCCCGTAGGGATGACAGCTGGTAGCCGGGGGTTGAGGCCGCGTGCGATAGCATGCGGGCGATACCCCCGGAAACAAACCCCCACCCATCGACCCCTTTAGGGGTCGCAGCAGCTGCATGCTCAAGACTTCTGCGACCCCTAAAGGGGTCGGTTGATGGGGTGGCTTGTGATCCAGGGGTATCCGCGCGCTACGCGCGCATCAACCCCTGGCTACCTTCTGTGACCCCGCTGGGGTCTAAGGGCTGAACGGACAATAGCTACTCTAGCCGCCTTTAGATTGTCGGCAGCCTCGATCCGTGGCGGTGACGTAGCACGGGCTTCCAGCCCGTGATTCATGGCCTGGAAGGCCATGCCACCTCTAAGCGCGTTCACTTCGGCGGTCAACAAGTTTAGGCTTGACGCTCCACTAGTAGAAGTACGAGAAGGCCGTCACGGCAAGCATAACAAATCCGACGAAGAGTTTCGCAAAGATCCCGCCCGCTTTGCCGAGGGCTGCTCCAATGCCCGCCCAGACGCTTTCCCGCACATGACGCTCCTCCACGATGTACTCATAGAGGGTGGCCGCGGCAAACCCGCCGATCAAAGCGCCGATGAGCGAGCCCACAATAGGGAGCCAGGGGGTTCCCGCGATGGCGCCGAGGATGCATCCCGCCACGATGTAAAGAAACGCTTTCTTTGATCCGCCAAACACCGTGGCGCCATAGCTGGCCGCCACCGCCTCAAGAACCTCGCCCACGATGGCGAGCGCGAGCAGGATTCCCAGGGTTATCAGGCCGAAGTGCTCGAAACCCGTCAGGATCCACACCGCCGCCACGGCCCCAAGGATGAGCCAGTTGCCGAACAGACCGAGGGCATTGAGCGCGATCGCCACGATAACCACCAGACCGAATGCGATCCAGCCCAAGACGTGCAGAATGCCTTCCACGTATTCCATGGTGCGTCGTGAATCCTTGTGTGGTTATCCGCTCCCGCCCCCCGTGGTTAGCTCGTGCGGAGCCCTTGGATCCGCAGTTTGAGGTCGCGCGGACTCGTGGCGTGGAGCATTGCGGTCTGAGCGTCGATCTTTTCTTCCTTGTAAAGCTTGTACAAGGCCTGATCAAAGGTCTGCATGCCATATTGATCCGACCCGTCCTCAATGAGTTTGACGATATCGTGGAAGCTCTTTCCTTGTTCGATGAAATCCCGCACCGTACGGTTGCCCACCAACACCTCCGCGGCGCAGGCCCGCCCCTTGCCGTCTTGACGCGGCGCGAGCCGTTGCGACACGACCGCCCGCAGCACGCTGGCGAGCTGTTTGCGAATCTGAAGCTGTTGGTGCGGCTCAAAGAAATCAATGATCCGGTTCAACGTCTCCACCGCGTCCACCGTGTGCAAGGTCGAGAAGACCAAGTGGCCGGTTTCCGCGGAAGCCAGGGCGGTCTGGACGGTCTCCGCGTCGCGCATCTCGCCAATGAGGATGACATCGGGGTCCTGACGCAGGGCGGCGCGCAAGGCGTTGGCGAACGAGAGGGTGTCGTGGCCCACGCTGCGTTGCGTGACGATGCCTTCCTTATCCCGGTGAACGAACTCGAGGGGATCCTCGATGGTGACAATGTGCACGGAGCGGTTGGTGTTGATCTCGTCGATCATGGCGGCGAGCGTGGTCGATTTTCCGCTGCCCGTCGGGCCGGTGACGAGAACCAGGCCGTTGTTGCCTTGGCAAATCTTGCGCAGCACCTCCGGCAAGCCGAGATCCTCGAGCGGGGCGATCTCCAGGGGGATGGTGCGCATCACGATCCGCGTGTCGCCGTCGTCCTTGCACGCGTTCACGCGGAACCTCGCCCGCGTGTCGAGGGAGCATGACGTGTCCAACTCCAGCAATCGCTTGAACCGCTCCACGTCGGCGGCGCCGGCGATAGCCTCCAAGAACGCCATCACGTCCGCTTCGTTCAGCACCTTGTCGGGGAGGCGGATCAGGTGGCCGTCCACGCGGTAAAGCGGCGGGCACCCCACCTTGAGGTGGATGTCCGACGCCCTCCGGTAGAACGCGCCTTCCATCAAGGTTTCAAGCCGTTCTTCCACACCATCCATGGGCATTTCCTTTTCGCTGGCCGCATTTGATCGCGCTCTGGGGTAGGCGCGCGGGCCGCCGCACGCCGGGCGAGCTGTTTTCGCGCCTACGTAACCTTTCGGAGAGGCGGCGCGAATACTTGAGTCAGTCCGTCAGCGCGAGGCCGGGGTTGGCCGACCCGTCGAGGCCCCCGGTATAGCCGTGGAGCCAACGGGAATGGCCCGCCGCGGCGATCATGGCGCCATTATCCAAGCACAAGCTCAGCGGCGGGATATGCACGGCGGCGTCCAGCTCCCTCGCAGCCCGTTCCCGCAACAGGGCGTTCGCCGCGACGCCTCCCGCCACCACAAGGGTTCGCGCCCGGGTCTGGGATAGGGCAGTCTTGGTCTTGACGATAAGCTGATCGATGGCGGCATGTTGGAAGCTGGCGGCGACATCCGCCGTTTCGTGGCCATTGCCACGCACTTCATAGAGCACGGCCGTCTTCAACCCGCTGTAGCTGAATTCAAGAGAATCGCTCTGATTCATGGCGCGGGGAAACGCCACCGCCTTGGGATCGCCGGCCTCCGCCGCTTTCTGGATGGAGGGGCCGCCGGGATAGGGCAGACCGAGCAGGCGGGCGACCTTGTCGAAGGATTCTCCCACGGCATCGTCCCGCGTGGATCCTAGTATCGTGTAGTGGTGAGGCCTGGGGCAGTCAATGAGGCACGTGTGCCCGCCGCTTACAATGAGCGCGAGAAAAGGAAACTCGGGCGGGTTGTCCGTCAGAAACACGGAGAAGATGTGGCCTTCGAGGTGGTGCACGGGCACATAGGGGACGCCCCAGCTATAGGCCAACGCCTTGGCGAAGTTCACCCCAACGAGCAGACTCCCCATCAGGCCGGGACCACAGGTCGCGGCCACGGCGTCGATTTCTCCGCCAGCCTCGGCAAGGGTCTTGGCGGTAAGCTGATGGATGCACTCCGTATGGCGGCGCGATGCGATTTCGGGCACCACCCCGCCAAAGACGGCGTGTGTCTCCACTTGCGAGGCCACCTGCTCCGCCACGACGCGGACCCCGCCGCTGACCACGGCAATCCCGGTCTCGTCGCACGACGTCTCGATGCCAAGAATCTGGCTCATGACGCCACCAATTCAGAAACGGGAACCAATTCGATGCCTTCCTCCTCAAGAAGGAGCAACAACTCCCCGAGAATGTCGGCGAACGCGGTCTGGAAATGCCCAATTCCCACGGCCTTTCCGTCTGTCTTGGCGTAATCCATCAACTCCTCGAAGGCGCCGCGGATGGCGTCCTCGTCCCGGTCGTGGTCCAAGAAGATGTTCCGGCGAATGGCCGGTACGCCCATTTCCACCGCCGTGTCATAGGCGATGGAGTTCGGGGAAGTCACGCTGTCCACGAAATACAGTTCCTCCTCGCGCAACACTTCAAGAAAGGCCTTCATGGCGTCCACATCCTCGGTGAAGGCCGAGCCCGTGTGGTTGTTGACGCCGTCCGCCCCGGAGATATCCGCCAAGGCCCTTCTGGTAAGCTCGGCGATCTCTTCCGCCTCCATATCCGTGCGGATCTCCCCGGGATAGATCATGTTCTCGTTGCCCGCCTCCATCGGCATGTGCAGCATCACCTCGAAGCCTTTGTCCCGCGCCCGCTCGGCGAGTTCGGACCCCGCCGGGGTGTAGGGGAGAATGGCGAGGGTCAGCGGGGCGTCCGCGGCCAGGATGTACTCGGTCCGTTCCCCGCCGTAGCCGCCGTCGTCCACGATGATGCTTATGCGCGGCGTTTCGTCCCCGGCTTCCGCCCCGGCCGCCGGATCGTCTTCCTCTAGGTCAGGCTCCTCATCGAACTCCTCTGCCTCCGGTTGTTCCGGAGCTGGCGGCGCGGGCCGCTCCAACCCCTCGCTCTCGGCCATTTCGGCGTCCGGCAGGACGTGCAACTCCACCCAAGGACAATCCTCCGCCCGCCAGACATAGGCCCGGTGATAGGCGTGGAGCGGCTCGGTCAAGGGTTCGCGTTCGAAGACGTTGCCGTCGAACGAAAGCTCCAATTCGTCGAGCTGCTGTTCGAGTTCGTCCAGGTCAGCGGGTTCCGCCAATTCGGCCAGCACACGGCGGCGTTGACAGGGTTCGATCTCCGAATCCAGCGGTTCGGGCTCCCATTGCTCGACCGCGCTCAGCGGAACATCGCTCGTCTCAAGCCATTGAACCAGCGCCGCGGCGAGATCCCCGGCCAGGCGGGCGTACTCGGGTTCGGGTTCGGGCGGCGGCGGAGGAGGCGCATGGAGCCGCACTTCGGCTATGTCCCGCCCCCCATACGCCAGCCGAAACGACCTGGCGTCTTCGCCTCCTTGTTCCGAAATCACGGCGGCGCCGC
>SKRY01000443.1 GCA_007118235.1 Candidatus Hydrogenedentota bacterium
GCGGGTTCTGGACGCGGTATCCGCCCGAGGACTACGCCACGTATTCGGCCTTTCTGCGGGATCCCGTCAAGGTCTGGTCCATGTGGCAAGAGCGCATCGGTTTGTTGCGGCAGAGCAAGCCGAACGCTGGCCACATCGCCTTAGCTCAGCTCGAACGGGAAGGGTTCATCCGGGCTGTTATTACGCAAAACGTGGACAACCTCCACCAACTAGCGGGCAGCCGGGACGTCATTGAATACCACGGCAACGCCCGGCGGATGGGGTGCCTCGACTGCGGCGATGTCCAACCATTGACGCCCGAAGCCATCCAGACGCTGCCGCCCCGTTGTTCGTGCGGCGGGTTGATGAAGCCGGGGGTGGTGATGTTCGAGGAAACGATTCCGTCCGCCGCCGTCGAGGAAGCGGATCACCTCGCGCGCCGGTGCGGTTGCATGCTCGTCGTGGGGACCTCGGCGCAAGTGTATCCCGCCGCGAGTTTGCCACATCTGGCCAAGGAACGCGGCGCGGTGATCATCGAAGTGAACCTTGAACCCAGCGAACTCACCGGCGCGCTGTCGGACGTGTTTCTGGAAGGGACCGCCGGGGAAATTCTGCCGCGCCTGGTCCAGCACGCCGTGCGGGCCCGCCGGTAAAGGGAACAGGGCGGCGCATTATGTGCCGGCAAGATGCCGGCGGTACACATTGTTCCCCCTTCGAAGGGGGTGGCCCGAAGGGCCGGGGGATGTAAACCGGTTGCCCGAAGGTTCAGCGACAAGGAGAACGGTCTCATAGAACACGCCATGCCCACGGAACGCCGCATCGAGCGCATGAGAGAGGTCGCCAGCAGACGCCACAAGGACGTCGTGCTGGTGCTTGAGGACGTGCATGATCCCCACAACGCCCAAGCCGTGTTCCGCTCCTGCGATGCGTTTGGCGTGCAGGAAGTTCATTTCATCTTCCACGAGCAAGAGCCATTCAATCCCCGCAAAATCGGGAAGGCTTCCTCCTCTTCCGCCAACAAATGGCTCGATTTCCACTTCCACCATGCCCCCCAGGCCTGTATTCAGGCGCTGAAAGCGCGCGGGTTCACGATATGCGCCACGGCCCTCGAGGAGGCGGATGAGACCCTATACGAGGCGGATTTCCGTTCCGGCGCGCTCGCGCTCCTCTTTGGCAACGAGAACCGGGGCTTGTCGGAAACAGCCCTCGCAAAGGCCGATCGCCGTATCGCCATCCCCATGGAGGGCATGGTGGGGAGCCTGAACATCTCGGTGACTGCCGCCATCTTTCTGTTTGAACTGAACCGGCAACGCCGGGAAGCGGGCCCCCAGCGGCTCTTGCCCGCCGAGCAAGAAGCCCTCGTCGAGTCATTTCTCCAGCGGTGACACGCACGGCGTCCGGTATTCATGACCCAGCCCCGCGAGCCGGATACAACGGCAGGGCCTCAAGTGATACGCTTCTTGTGCCGATACCGTTGAACAACCCCGGCGGGACGGGCGTTTTCTTGATTTTGCCGTGGAATTCCCTATAGCATTCCCAAACAATCCATGAATGAAGCGGCTTCATAACTGCATTGGACGAAGGATTCATATGAAACGGCAGACAAACCGGCCGCGGACGGGGGTAGATTCCTCGGGCTTCACGCTGGTGGAGATGCTTGGCGCCTTGGCCGTCGCGGGAGTGGCTGCGTTCATCGTGATCTCCCTGTTCTCGTGGAGTCTCGTCTTGGGCCAGGAAAGCCGGCGTCACTCCATGGCCGCTGGCATGGCGAGCGAACTCTTGACACGCATGCACCGCGCGCCGGAGGAATTTGTCTGGCCCGAGTTGGATGACCTGTCCCATGGGGAAGGTGTTCCGGTGGAGGCCAGTGACGCCTTTGAGGCGGACCCCGGTCTTCCCGCCGCCATGCCCACGGTTACGCGCCTTCGCGACGCGGAGACCGCTTTCCGTGAGGCGTTCCGCTGGGAGGCCTTCGCCAGACGGCCCGGCGCGGATGCCCATTACGTGGAGCTTACGGTGGCCGTCTATTGGGAGGCCCAGGGCCGGGAGCGGGTCTACACGCTCACCAGCGCGTTGCCTGTCCAGCGGTTGGGAGATTCGCCATGAGTTCAAGGCCTTGCACCGCGCGCACGCGCGGACGCCATGAGAGTGGTTTCACCCTGCTGGAAATCATCCTCGCCCTCGCGATCGGGGGAATCGTTATTACCATTGGGCTGCAGACCTTGTCGCGCATGACGGAGGGTTTCACCGAGGCGCAGCGGCGCGCGGAACTCGATCATCGCGCACGTCAAGCGTTTCGTCTCTTGCAACGGGATTTCGCGGAAACGGCGGCGCCCGCGTTGACGGAGCGTGTGCTTGAAGGGGAAACGGGAGAAACCGAGGCGGAAGCGCTCTGGGGAGCGGAGGGTCTGGAAGACGATTCGGCCTCGTGGATTATACTTACCCGCGACGCGCCGGACGGGTTGGAACAGCCCGTGAACGTGCGTTATCACGTTGAGCGCAATGCCGAGGGTATGGGCGCGCTCATGCGTATGGCCTATCCCCTGGATGGCGCGCCGGACGAGGAGCACGGGGGTCAAGCTCACGTTCGGGGCGTGGCCGCGTTCCGGCTGGATTACTTGGGCGGGGATGGCGAATGGAGCCGGGGATGGACGGAAGATGCGCAACCCCGCGCCGTTCGTGTGAGCATCACGCTCGTGGACGAGGAGCGTCCCGAACGCCAGGTGGCCCGTCAGGCCGTTTTCCCGATTCCAACCGGCCAGTGAAGGACATTGTCATGAGTTTTCCCCACAACAGGGTTTCGGAAGAGCGGGGCGCAGCCCTCTTGGTCGCCATAGGGCTTCTCGTCCTGTTCGCGATGATGGGGACCGCGTATGTCACTTACATGGGACTGGAAGCCGAGCGCGCCCGTGAGGATGGGCGTTCCACGGCGGCGCGGCAGTTCGCTCAGGCTGGGTTTCACGCCGCCGTGGGCGAACTGGCCGCTGAGTTGGACGCCAACGGCAGCCTCCCCGCAGCGGACCGCTTCGCCTTCGAGTTCCCCGTCTACGAGGGCGGACCCGGAGAAGCGTTCCAGGCGAGCGAAACCGTCCGCGCCCGCGTCTCGGTGGGCTATGCCGACGAAGCGAGCCGCGTCAACCTCAACGCCGCGCCGCCCGGGATCCTGGAGTATATGCTAGGTGTGAGCACCGAAACGGCCGAGGCCATCGCGGCGGCCTTGCCGCCAGAAGGCGGCCCGCGCTGGCTGGCTTCCGTGGACGATCTCGCCGTTCGCGGTCTGCTTGATCCCGGGGACTTACCGGAGCGGGATGTCACCGTGTACAGCGCGGCGGAGCAAGCGCCGGACAGCGTCCTAATGAACGTGAACACCGTTTCCCGGCGGGGCCTGGAAGCGGCGTTTAATCTGACCCCTGAGGAAGCGTCCGCCATTGAGGATGGACGCCCCTATGAGAGTGTGGAGCAATTGGAAGAGGTCCTCGGCCGCTCGCTTAGCGAAACGCCAGCCGCGGACATCACGGACCGCCTTGTGTTCGAGTCGCGGCTCGCCCGGCTGACGTGCGTTGCGTCCGTGGAAGAGCGCAGGGCGGACGGCGAATGGCATCCGCGGCGGACGCGGCGCATCGAGTTAGTGGCGTGGTTTCCTCCGGACGCTCCAGCCGAGCCCGTCATTCTCTATTGGCGTGAAAGTGGTCCCGCGGATTCCAATGATTCAGAGTAATGATACGGACGTCCGCCTGTCTGGGCGGCGGTTCATCAGAGAAGGAGGAACACCCACATGGCGAGCGTAAACCACTCCAGCGCCGGCGGCGCTTCCACTGGCCGTTTGCATGGTCTCCGCATCGAACGCGCGCGCCGGCCGGCCTTGGCGGAAGCGGCGCAACAGACGCCATCCAGCGCGTCTTGGATCGCCACCAGCGTCCGCGGTCATGACATCACCGTCTTTCTGCGGCAGCTCATCATGTTGCTGGAGGCGGGCACGCCGCTGCTGAAATCGCTGAAGACCCTGGCCGTTCGCAGCCAAAGCGCGGGGCTGCGCAACCTCGTGTCGGACATCGCCAGTCACGTGGAAAATGGCAACGCCCTATGGCAGGCCTTCGAGCGGCATTCGCGGTACTTTGACCCGGTCTTTGTCAACCTTGTCAAAGCGAGTGAAGCCAGCGGCACGCTTATCACGGTGCTCCGTAGGCTCGTCGAGTACCGCGAGAAACGCGAGATCATGCGCAAGCGCGTGATTGGCGCCATGTTCTATCCTCTGGTGTTGGTCATTGCGTGCCTCGGGGTGGTTGTTCTAATTGCGCGGGTGGTCATCCCCGGGTTCGTGGACCTGTTCCAGCGCCTCGATGTGGAATTGCCCGTCTTCACCGAGAACTTCATTGCCGTCATCAATTTCCTCGGCGCTTGGTGGTGGGTGGGGCTGCTCCTCGTGGCTGGCCTCATCGCGTTGTACAAGCTGGCCGTCCTTAACCCGCTCTACCGGCTTTATGCCGACCGCCTGAAACTGAGGCTGCCGCTGGTGGGTTCGATTTTGCGGAAATCCAGCGTGGCCGAGTTCACCAACTCCCTGGCGTTGTTGCTTAAGAGCGGCATGTCCATGATGGCGACCCTGGACCTTGTCCGCCATGCCCTGCGCAATCACGCCTTCGCCCACATCGTCCAGCAGATGCGCGACAGCGTCGAGGAAGGCGGCGGTCTCGAACAACCCCTGCGCCAGAATGCCTCCGTGTTTCCGCCTGTTGTGGCGGATATGCTGGTGACGGGCGAGGAATCGGGCCAAC
>SKRY01000083.1 GCA_007118235.1 Candidatus Hydrogenedentota bacterium
ATCCGTGTAGACGCCGTCCCGGTTCACGAAGAGCTGGACGCGGCCATCGGGCCGGACGTACAGGGAACTCGCCTGATGCAGGTCGGGGTAGGTATCCCAAACCGGAGCGGCGTGGCTTTCGCCCGATTCCACGTCGCGGGACGCTGCCCACACCATGCCCTCGGAATCGATGTAGCTCCAGAAAAGCTGGCCATCGCTCACCACGGCGTACGGGCCGTTGTAGCCCCAGCAGCCGTCCTCGGTGAGCACAACGCCCGTCTGTTCCGCTGCGGCGGTGAGGCTCATGCTCAGTGCAAGGGCCGTAATCAAGAAGCGATGAGCCCGCGCGGTCCATCGAAATGCGTGTGAAGACATTGCATGACCTCCTGTTCTTTGGCAAGACTTGTGGATAGGGTTAGAGAGTATCTTAGCGGTTCAGGCCCTTCCAATCCAGCAACGCCTCATGGTAAACCCTCGCCAGCGCTTCACGCAGCCGGGCGTGAGAAAAGCAGGCCTCCCATCGCGCACGCGCCGCATTCCCCGTGGATTGGCGCCACGCCGGGGACATGGCCTGTTCCAAGGCGGCGCGCAAGGCGGCCGCATCGCCTAGCGGAACAAGCCGTCCCGTAACGCCGTCCTTGACCACTTCGGGAATGCCGCCAATATGCGTGGCCACGGCGGGCAACCCCCATGCCGCCGCCTCGATAAGCCCCATGGGCAGGGCTTCCATCTCCGAGGGAAGGACCGCCACATCGGCCAACGCGTAGAAAGCGGCCATGTCGTGGACCATGCCCACGAAATGGACCGGCGCCTGGGACTCGGCGGCTTGAGTCTCGAGTTGCGAACGCATCGGCCCGTCGCCAGCAATAAGAAGGAACGCGTGCGCGAGTTCGTTGACCGCTTCCAACAGCAGTTCCAACCCTTTGCCGGGCGCGAGCCGGCCTGCATAGAGAAAAACGGTGTCATCTTCGGCGATGCCGAACGCCTCGCGCGTGAGCCGTTGCATGGGCTCGGCCGGTTCCGCGACAGCATTGTGAACGACCTCGATCTTGTTTGAAGGCGCGCCATGAGCGGTTAACCAGCGGCGTACGTAGTCCGAACACGCGATGATGCGGCGGGGTTTGTTCATGGCCCGAAGCAAAAGCCGTTCCCAGACCCGTGTTCGAAAAGCGGGTTCCACTGCCCCCCCGTGACACGTGTGAATCAGAGGAAGGGGAAGGCGGGCGTGACGGGCGATAAGGAGGCCCCGGTAGGCGTGGGTATGAACGAGATGGTATTCTCCCTCAACGGTCAGCCGCCGCAGCCGCCGAAACACGCCGGGGTCAAAGGCGCCGCGCATCGGGATTTCGTGAACGGCGCATCCCCGTTCCCCGGCTTGTTCCACGAGGGTGCGATCCGGCGTGCGCCCCGGCAGGACAGCGATGTCCACGCGGATCGGCGCATCCCCCGCGAACGCCTCCGCCACCGACAGCGCATGCGACGTGATCCCCCCGAGATAGGGGTTATCTAGGAGATGCAGCACGCGTATAGGATAATGAATGGACATGATTTTTGAATAGACATGATTTACAAGATGAACAAGATTTGATAAGCAAAACCGGCGGCTGTATAGTGTACATATTTGAGCATAATAGTATAATGATAATAAATTATAAAAATGAAAAAGAACTTTAGTATGAACTTTTATTTGTTAAATCTTGTCCATCTTGTAAATCATGTCTATTCATTATCCCTTGTGGGACAGCCGTTCGGAAGTTATCCTCATGCGCGAGATTACACTGCGCTCCTGGAGCATGGCCGCATTATGAAACTGTTAGGAAGAATCACCCCATGTACACCCCCATCCTAGCCACGTTAGCCTACGTCATGTCCCCCTGCGGCCGCAAGGTTTTGTTGGTGCGTCGCAACAAACGCGCGGATGACCAGCACTTCGGCAAGTATAACGGGCTTGGCGGCAAGTTGGAGCCGCATGAAGACATTGTGGCTGGGGTGAAGCGGGAGGTCCGGGAGGAAGCGGGCATCGAATGCACCGAACTCGTGCTCCGCGGCACCATCAACTGGCCGGGATTTGGCAAGAACGGAGAGAATTGGTTTGGGTTCATCTTCCGTGTGGACCGCTTCGAGGGCGAACCCTGCGCGGAGAACGCCGAGGGGTTCCTTGAATGGGCCGAGGTGAACGACATCCTGGACCTGCCCCTTTGGGAAGGCGACCGCCATTTTCTCCCCCTGGTCTTCGACGATTCCGCCGGCCAATTCCACGGCGTCATGCCCTACGAAGGCGAACAGTTTCAGGGCTGGCGGCACGCTTCGTTGTGAAGCGGCGCGGGTTGCATCTGGCGCGCGGTTTGCCCTATGGTGGCTCCGGCTCGCGTGAATGGGAAGACGCGCTTGGCGGCGCAGACAGATCATGAGGAGAAACGCGATGAGCAAGTACGCGAATAGCTGGTTGATTGTGTTTTGCGTGGCGGCGCCGATTGCCTTGGGCTGCGCGCGACATCCCGAAGAAGCGCTTGACGTGAGGGATGAGCGCACCCCATTGGACGACTATGTGTCTGAGGAAGATCCCCATTACGAGTACACCGTCCATCAGACCGTGGAAGGCGAGGGTTACACCGGTTACATTATCCACATGGTTTCCCAGCAGTGGCTCACCACGGCCGAAGTCGAGGAGCCCATCTGGTGGCATTGGCTCCACGTAGCCGTGCCGGATGAGGTCGAGCACGACACGGCTCTGCTCTTCATTGGCGGAGGGAGCAACACCGGCGATCCGCCTATCGATGTGCCTACGGAAATCGCCCAAGCCGCCGTCCTAACGAACAGTATCGCCGCCGAGATTCGCCAAGTCCCAAACCAACCCCTCACGTTCGTGGACGACCCCGGCAGCCCGCGCTACGAAGACTGGCAGATCGCCTACGCGTGGGACCAGTTTTTGAACACCGGAGAGGCGCGGTGGGCGTCGCGATTGCCCATGACCAAGAGCGTGGTCAAGGCGATGGACACCGTCATCGATCTCGTGGCGCGAGAAGACGTGGGCGGCCATGCGGTGGACGCCTTCACGGTTGCGGGCGGTTCCAAGCGGGGGTGGACATCATGGACCACGGCCGCCGTGGACGATCGCGTGGAAGCCGTCATACCCGCCGTGATCGACCTGCTCAATGTCGAGCCCTCCTTCATCCACCATTACGCCGCCCTCGGCTTCTGGGCGCCGGCGGTGGGCGATTACGAAGAGATGGGCATCTTTGAATGGATGGGCACGGAAGAGAACCGCGAGCTGATGCGCATCGTTGAGCCCTACAACTACCGGCACAGGCTCACCATGCCCAAGTACATTGTGAACTCGACGGGCGACCAGTTCTTTCTGCCGGACAGTTCTCAATTCTACTTCGGCGATCTTAAGGGAGAGAAGTATCTTCGCTATGTCCCCAACACCGATCACGGCCTCGGCGGCTCGGACGCCCGCGAAGTCATGCTCGCGTTCTATCATGCGATCCTGACCGATACGCCGCGGCCGCGCTTCTCGTGGACCATCACTGAAGACCGCTCCATCCGCGTCGAACCGGAAGAGGAGCCGGAAACGGTCACCCTGTGGCAGGCTGCCAATCCCGAGGCGCGCGACTTTCGCAGGGACATCATTGGCGAGGCGTGGGAGCCCACCGAGCTTACGGCCGATGACGACGGAAACTATCTGGCCGAGGTCGACGAGCCGGGGGAGGGGTGGACCGCGTTCATGGTCGAGCTGACGTACCCCGGTACGGAGTTCGCGCCGCTCAAATTCACAACGGACGTGGTCGTGGTGCCCGATGAATTGCCCTACCAAGACGAAATCCCGAATGCGCTGCCCCACGCCGATGCAATCGACTGGGAACCCGAACCGTTGCCGGTTACGCGTCACGCCGGCCCGCCCCGGCGCCCCGAATAGCCTGTCTGCGTTGATACGCGGCTCATAGCTCCTTCTCAAGGTTGACAAGCTCGGGCGCGCTTTGTTATATTTTGGACAGATGCGGTGACGCGGGGTGGAGCAGTCAGGTAGCTCGTTGGGCTCATAACCCAAAGGTCGCGGGTTCGAATCCCGCCCCCGCTACCATCTAAACCGTTACACGCCAAGGACTTACGAAGCCAAGGATTCGTAAGTCCTTTTCTCTGTCTAGGCCCTGTAACGTGTCAGTAACTCAACGGAACATACTTACTGAGTGTGATGGCGCCCTCTACGGTGTTGGGATGACCGATGCTCTCCGGGGGCGTCTGCCGTAGTGAGGGCCTCGCCGCCATCCACCTCCAGCTATTGAGTTGGCCCGCCTTGCCGGGCGAAGCCGCCGGTATACACAAGCACGCCATCCTCTCGCGTCTGAAGAACCGGCCGCGCGTTCCCCTGCTCAAGGTGTTCGCTCACTCGGCCGGCGAAGGCGCCGCCGTAAGGTAAACCCTCCAATACGGGCTTGATACTCGGTGATGGTATGGTGTCTGCCTTCATCGGGCGGAAGCCGAAGCCTCCGCGCGTTGTGCTTATTCCAGTAACAGTTGGTGTTCCTCGTCGAGGATCTCTTTCGCCACGTTGCGGGCAAAGCCTTCCAGCTCGTTCCAAGTCTCTGTGGTGTTCTTGTCTACACTCATGCCGGCGTCCTCCAATCCATCCACGGCGTCGCCGAGTACGACCGCAGCGGCGGGGCCGCGCCTAAAATACGAGTTACATTGTCATGTTAATTGTGTATGTGTCAATCGCCATGATGGAAACGCCCATTGTACACCCTTTTGAGCTTCGGCGGCTTATGA
>SKRY01000142.1 GCA_007118235.1 Candidatus Hydrogenedentota bacterium
AGATCAAACAGGGTCATGGCCAGGTTCTTGCCTGTCGTGATGGCGCCCCAGCCGCTCACGCTATGGAAACGCACCGTGATGCTGCCCTCGGGCATGAGGTTCGGGTTCTCGGAGCCGCGGACGGACAACTCGCCGATGTTGGGGTAATGCTCAAGGATGTTGTCCTGATGGATTTGCTGCTTGGTGGTATGGGGCTTCTCGCGGACGAAATCGATCGACATGTAGAAGAACTTGCGCTGCTTGCCGTCGTCAAGCATGTTCTCGATCGCGCCAATGAGCGCTTCCGGCTGCAAGTCCCGGCTTCCCAGGCCATACACGCCGGAGTACAGCGGAGACAGGTCCGACAGTTCCCGGTAGGTGTCGTGCTTGGGATAGGGAGCCGAACCATTGCTCGCGCGTCCGTTCTCGATGCACTTGTTGAGGGCCGCCCGAACCTCCCGGATGAGGGGAAGATCCTCGGCCAAGGGCTGATCGGTGCGTTCAAGCACGGCCACGCCCTTCCGGCCCTTGAGGATCGGCCCCAACAAATCGCCGGGGAAGGGGCGGAACATGATCACGTTCACCACGCCCACCTTGAGATCACGGTGCTCGCGAAGATAGTCGACGACCGCCTCCGCGTTGGAAATCATGCTGCCTTGGCCCACGATGAGATAGTCGGCGTCATCGGTCCGGTACGTGGTCACCCGCTTGTACCGGCGGCCCGTGAGCGTGTAGTACTCTTGCATGGCCTGCTCGGTGAGTTCGACAATGTGGTCGAAGAAGAACGGCCGCTGCGAGGCGACGCTCTGCATGTAGGAGTCTTGGTTCTGCACCGGCCCCGACAGCACGGGGTTGTCCACGTCCCATAGTTCGGGGATTCGGGGGCGGGTGTCGCCAAATATAAGGCGCTGGGCCGGGGTGGGCGTCTCGATAATGTCGGAGGGACGCCCGAGATATTCCTCGATGAGCGCCCGTTCGGGCAGCATGAGGGACTCAATGAGGTGCGTGGTGAGGAAGCCGTCTTGGGCGACGATTCCCGGATTGAGCGCTAGCTCGGCGATCCGGTGGGCAATCACGTTGAGGTCGCACGTTTCCTGCGCGCTGGCCCCGAAAAGCTGGAAAAAGCCCGTGTCGTCCACCGCGTGATAGTCGTCGTGCGCCGCGTGCACGTTCAGGGTGGACTTCGTCATCGCCCGGGCGCCCACGTTGAGGATGTAGGTCAACCGCTTGCCCACGGCCGCGTACAGCGATTCGTGCATGTAGGCGATGCCTTGCCCGGAGGAGAAGTTGGTCGAGCGCAGGCCCGCCATCGAGAATCCGGCCGTCACGGCCGCGGCGGCATGCTCGCCCTCGGGCTCGATGAACAGCAACGGCCGCTGAGAAATATTGATATGGCCCGCCGCCGTGGCTTCCGCCCAATATTCGCCCATCTGAGTCGATGGCGTAATGGGATAAGCTCCCGCGGCATCGCTTGACTCCCGTTCGCAAGCGATCACGGCCGTGTTGCCGTCCATCGCCTCGCGGGTGCCGGGGTACTTGAAATTCTGTTTGTCGTGTTTCTTGCGATCGCTCATTCCTAAAGCCTCCGTGGCAACGAGTGAATGCCTTTCGTTCCAATCCGCAGCGGCGCGCGCCGCATGTTAGTCGGGAACGATCGGCAGTGGTTCTTTACGTAGAATTTTACGCGCTTCACGGCCCTTGATGAACCGTCCTTTATCATCCAACCAGCCAATGGCCCCCGTGGGACATCGCTGAATACACTCCGGCGTGGTCAGGCGGTTGTACTCGTAGTGAACCACCGCCAGATTATCCTCAATCGTGACAACGCCCGGGGGCGCGTCCAAGGCGCAGCGCCCGCATGCGTTGCACGCAACCTCACACTCGGCTTCCGCTTCCTCCCCGCGCTGCAAGTTCATGCACGCCACCCACAGGCGATGACTCACGGGATGAATCGAAAAGAGATCGCGCGGGCATATCTCCACGCAATCCCCACAAACCGTGCATTTGTCTTCATCCACCACGGGCAAGCCATGCTCATCCATGTGGATGGCGTCGAATTCGCAGACCACCTCGCAGTCCGCCAACCCCAGGCAGCCCCAGGCGCACCCCTTGCCGCCGCCGGCCACCGCATGGGCCGCGCGGCACGTTTTCAATCCCTTGTACCGGGCGCGCATCCGCGCGACATGGCTCCCCCCGGCGCAAGCCAAACGCGCCACCCGCTTCTCCTGTTGTCCCGCGTCCACTCCCAAAAAATCCGCTATGGCCTCGATCATTTCGGAGGGGCTTACGGTGCATTTGGACGGACTGTCATCGCCCTTGACCAAGGCCTCGGCGAAGGCGCGGCATCCCGCGTGGCCGCACGCGCCGCAGTTGGTGGCGGGCAACATCTCTTCGACCTCATCGAGCCGGGGATCTTCATAGACGTAGAAGACGCGGTTGGCGATGGCGAGGACACTGGCCAAGATGATGCCCAAACCGCCCATCACACCTGCCGCTATGAGCAGTTCATGCATGGAATATTCTGTTATCCGGCGTGGTTATGGTGCATACAAGACCGGCCACTGCGTCCGCCGCTCGGCCGATCACGACGAAAAAAATTTCAACCTAAAACGGGCGATGCAACTTTGGCGCCACGGGGACCGCCTCGGGAGCTTCCCCTTTAACTCATTGACAGGCAACGGTTTAGAGCATACGTTCCCGATCCAAACTATGCTGAACACAAGTGTGCAACGGACAACCTTGCTGTGAGCACATGTGTCTAAAGCAGCTCGTACACGAAAGAATTACTCCCCCGTGGGGCGAGCGCTCTCCCGTTGGGAATCTTCGCACAAAAGATTGTCAATTACCTCTCTTTTGTGATAACGTTTGGCGCGTATGAACCGGGATTTTGACATCATTGTGATAGGAGCCGGACACGCCGGGGCGGAGGCCGCGTTGGCCAGCGCCCGGTCCGGTTACCGAACCCTTTTGACGGCGATGCAGCTTGACGCCGTCGCGAAGATGTCGTGCAACCCCGCCATCGGCGGAATCGCCAAGGGCCAGTTGGTCCGCGAGATCGACGCGCTCGGCGGCGAAATGGCGAAATGCATCGACCGGACCGGCATCCATTATAAGATGCTGAACCGCTCGAAGGGACCCGCGGTCCATTCGCCCCGGGCCCAAGCTGATCGCATCGCCTATCAGTATAGCATGAAGTGGGTGTGCGATGAAACACCCAACCTCACGCTGAAGCAGGCGCTTGTCGAGGACTTCCTTTTCGACGGTGACGCGGTGGCGGGAATCAAGACCTCCATCGGCGCGGAAATCACTGCGCGCGCGGTCATTGTGTGCACTGGCACGTTCCTCGGCGGCAAGCTGCACTATGGCCTGACGAACACGCCGGGCGGACGCGGCGGCGACATGCCCGCCAACGCCTTGGCCGATACCTACCGGCGATTGGGTTTCGAGACCGGCCGGATGAAGACGGGCACCTGCCCCCGCATTCACCGCCGCAGCATAAACACGGACGTCATGGAAGTTCAACAGGGCGATCCCGAGCCGCGGCCGTTCAGCTTCTCCACGCCCCTGGAAGGGTTCGACCCCAACCGGGTCCCTTGCTGGCTCACCCACACCACGCGGGCCACGCAAGACATCATCCAGTGCAACCTGCATCAATCCCCCCTGTTCGCGGGGGAGATTGACGGCATCGGCGCGCGGTATTGCCCGAGCATCGAGGACAAGGTCGTACGCTTCCCGGAAAAGGAAACCCATCGCGTATTCCTTGAACCGGAGGGGCTGATGACCTCCGAGATCTACGTCAACGGCCTTTCCACGAGCCTGCCGGAAGACGTCCAACTGGAGATCCTCCACTCCGTGCCAGGCCTGGAAGAGGCCGAGATCGTCCGCCCGGGCTACGCCGTGGAATACGACTTCGTCCCCCCCACGCAGCTCAAGCCGACGCTTGAGACCAAGCTCGTGAACGGGCTCTTCCACGCCGGCCAGATCAACGGCACCTCCGGCTACGAGGAGGCCGCCGCGCAAGGCATCTACGCCGCCCTGAACGCGGCGCGGCAAATCGAAGGCCGGGCCCCCCTCTACATCCCCCGGGGCGAGGCCTACCTCGGCGTCATGGTGGACGACCTGGTCACGCGCGGCGTCATTGAGCCCTACCGCCTCTTCACGTCCCGCGCGGAATACCGCCTGTTGCTGCGCCACGACAACGCCGACGCGCGCCTGGCCTCCTACGGCATCGCGGGGGAAGCGTTCGTGGAACAGGTGAGAGCGAAGGAAGACGCCGTGCAGCGGGAGATCGCCCGGCTCGAAAACGCGCGAATCAACCCCTCCGGGGAAGTCAACGCCTGGCTCGAGGCGCGCCAAGCGGGCCCCCTCGCCGAAAGCGCATCCGCGGCGCAACTGCTGCGGCGCCCGGAACTGGGGCTGCGCGACGTGTGGGAAATCGCCCCGCCGCCGGAGACGCTCTCCTTCGAGGCGGCCGAGCAAGTCGAGATTCGCGTCAAGTACCAGGGCTACATCGAACGGCAGGAACGCGACCTCCAGAAAGCGCGAAACGCCGAATCGCGCCCACTGCCGGAAAACATCGACTACTTCGCCATCCCCGGCCTGCCCCGCGAATGCCAGGAGCGGCTCGACGCCATCCGCCCCGTCAACTTCGGCCAAGCCGCGCGCATCTCCGGCGTGCGCGCCGCCGACATCGCCGTCCTCCACATCTACGCCGAAAAACGCGCCCGCCAAGACCGGGCAA
>SKRY01000347.1 GCA_007118235.1 Candidatus Hydrogenedentota bacterium
ACGTGGAACTTCCCCCCACCTTTGTGTCTCCCGATCTGTACGGAGCCGTAACCGCCGGGGACACGGGCGAGCCAATCGAGGATGCAGCGGTCGAACTGGCGGGGTTTGGAGACATCAGCGTGAACACAGACACTGATGGAGAATACCACCTGAGAAACGTCCCGGAAGGCGCATACACCGTTCGCGCCCACCGGGTGGGGTACGAGGCCCAGACCCGCACCGCTGAAGTCCGGGGAATGCAACCCTATATGCTTGACTTTGAATTGCCCGTGGACGTGGATCCGGACTATCATCCCGCGGATGTCAACCGGGACGGCCGAGTCAACGCGCAGGACATTCAGATTGTGATCAACGATCTTTTGGGGTTGGAAATCGACCCCGATTACGACACCGATGTCCTCAACAACGACACGGTCGACGCACGGGATCTCCAGTATGTCATCAATGTGGTTCTCGGAATCGAGGACTGACCTAACCCAACAGAGAAGGAAGCAGCCATGAGACGTAGTGTCACACGAGGGATTAAAGCACTGGCCGTATGCGCGCTAACCACCGCCATCGCGGGAGGGGCCGCGTTCGCCACGGAACAAGAGAAAGCGCCGGGATACCGGGGAATATGGTTCACCCTGGGCCAATTCTCGGAGCATGGCGACAAATATAGCGGCGGTTTGGGAACGTACACAGCCAAGCACAAACCGCTGGCCATCTATGCGGAAGAAGTCAACAAGACCTTCTTCGTATACGGCGGGACAACGGAAGCGGACGAACGCCACCTGCTCTGCATGGCGGGCTACTATGATCACGAGCGGAATCGCGTACCGCGCCCCACCATCGTGCATGACAAGGAGGGCGTCGACGATCCCCATGACAACCCCAGCATCGCCATGGACGCCGAGGGCCACATCTGGGTCTTCGTCAGTGGACGGGGACAGCGACGGCCGGGGTTCAAGTACCGCAGCAGCGAGCCATATTGCATCGACAGCTTCGAGCTGATCGCCGAGCAGGAACTGACCTATCCCCAACCGTGGTGGGTCGAGGGCGAGGGGTTCTTCCACTACTTCACGAAATACACGGACGGCCGGGAGTTGTATTGGGAACGCAGCGAGGACGGCGAGACCTGGAGTGAGGACGTCAAACTGGCGGGCTTCGGCGGGCATTATCAGGTCAGCCGTGAACGGGACGGCCGCCTCATCACGGCGTTCAACTATCATCCCGGCGGCAGCGTGGACCGCCGCACCAATCTCTATTACGCCGAGACGGACGACTTCGGCGAGACGTGGCGAACGGTGGACGGAACCGAGTTGGAGCTTCCCCTAGAGGAAGTGGATAACCCGGCCCTGGCGCATGATTACGAGGCGGACGGACGGCTGGTTTATCTCAATGACATCGATCTCGACAGCGATGGCCACCCCGTGATTCAGGTGGTCACCAGCGGCGGCCACGCGCCAGGCCCGGAAAACGAGCCCCGCTACTGGGAGTTGCTGCGATGGAACGGCGCGGAGTGGCAGCGCTCGGTGATTACGCGGTCGGACCACAACTACGACATGGGCTCCCTCTACATCGAGGACGATAACCATTGGCGCTTGGCCGCTCCCACGGCGACGGGCCCGCAACCCTGGGGAACCGGCGGCGAGATGGAGTTGTGGACCAGTGACGACGACGGCCATAGTTGGAACCTTGAGCGGGCAATCACCCGGAATAGCGCCCGCAACCACGCCTATGCGCGGCGGCCCCTTGACCCGCAACCGGACTTCTACGCGTTCTGGGCCGACGGCAACCCCGATGAGCTTTCCATTTCCATGCTGCATTTCACCAACCGGGACGGAAGCCAAGTGTGGACGTTGCCGTACACGATGACAGCCGATTACCAAGCCCCGGTTCCACTGCTTCCGGCGGATCCGCCGAAACCGGTGTCCCAACTCACGCCTCGCCAAGCCGGAGAATTCACGGTGTGGAATGAAGGCGATCGCACCTACACGGATCGCGACATCACGATCACGTCCATGCCGGATATCCTGAAAGGCGCGAGCGGCATCCGCACCAGCCAGAACGCGGGCCGAGCGGTGGAGCAACAGCGCTTTATCACCTTTCATCTCGCCACCGAGGCCCACATCTTCGTGGCGTATGATCCTCGCCGCCCCGCGCCGCCCAACTGGCTTGCGGACGAGTTTCAAGACACCGGTCTCCAAGTCGTGACAAGCAGCGAGGCGCAACCGGAACGGGACTTGTACCGCAAACGCGTTGAACCCGGCGAAGTCGTGCTGGGGGGCAATATGGCGGCGGGCGTGCCCGAGGGAAGCTCTTCCGGAGCGACGTACTTCGTGTTCGTTGTTCCCGTGGGTGAGTGGCCCTTCGCCCGCCACCCCAAACCGGCTTCCGTTGTCGAGGGGGATACCCATACGTTCGAAGCCGCGCTGGCCAATCCGCAAGGGGAGGTAAGCTATCAATGGCTGCACAACGGGATGCCCATCCCCGATGCAACGGACGCCAGCCTCACCATCGAGAACGCCTCACGGGACGACGAGGGGACCTATTCCGTCATCGCGATGGATGAAGGTCCGGAAAGCCCGTTCGAGAGCCGGGGAGCCTATCTGGCGGTGGATATGGACTGACCGGGAGGGGATCCCCGGGTGCGGGAAAGCGCTCTCTTCCCTCACGGGATGCCCCAAGCCCAACCGTTCGTAAGCGCATCGCGTGAACGGATCTGGCTGGGATTCGCGGAACCACTTGATGGACAAATCCCGTAGCGCCGGTCTCTTGCTAGGCAAATGCCTCAAGGAAACCTGCGCTACGGGATTCTCGTATCCGTTCGGGCCGTCCAGGACAAACCCCTCACCGGAGGTCCCGCATCAGCCCTCGGCCAACAACGCCTCCGCTTCTGGCTGCCGGGGAAAGTCCAGTTCAAGCTGTTCGGCGTGGTCCAGCGCCATGCGCACGTGCGCGTGACCCGCCTCTTCCCGCCCGGTTTCCATCAAGACTTGCCCAAAATCGAGCAACAGCGTCGGATCGCCGGGCCGGAGTTCGAGCGCAAAGGCCAAATTGCGGAAAGCCTCCTCCATCGCGCCAGTGCGCAGTTGAGCTAGCCCCAGGGTGTGCACCACATGGGGGTTATTCGGAAGCTGTTCCGCCGCGCCTTCGGCAAGCCGAACAGCTTCATCCAAGTCACCGTCCGTGGAAAGCATGAAATAGGCAAGGTTGTTCATCACCACGGGATTCTCGGGCTGGAGGCGGTATAGCTCTTGATAGGCCTCCAGGGCGCGCCCTTCATCTCCTTGCCGCTCCGCGAACCGCGCCAACCCCCGCCATGCGTCTGGATTATCGGGCTCGGCTTGCACGGCTTGTTCAAGCGCATTACCCACGTCGGCCACCGTCGCCTTTTCCTCATAGACCGCCGCGAGCCCCAGCCACGCATCCGCCCAGTCCTCATGCGCCTCGGCGAGGGATCGCGCCTCGGCGGTGGGATTGTTCAGCACCGTGGTCACGGTCAAGGCGTCCATGAGTTGCCCGACAAGCAGGCGGGTCGGTTCGACGCTGTCGTAGACCTGTCGCAAATGGCGGTACCGGTCATCCGGGAAACGCGCCTCGTGAGCGGCCTGGGCGTACGCGTAATCCCGCAAGGCGTCTTGATCGCCGCTCAACGCCTCGGCGAGTTCAATGACGGATTCGGGAGCATCCACGGTGTCTCCTTCAATGGCGCGTTTGAGGACCAGGGTGCGCTCGGGCCGCAGGAGATCACCTGTGTCACCTTGATGCAGAGGCGGTAAGGCGCCCTCCATGTCGCCGCCGGCCATGCGCGCCGCGGCGAGCAGCAGCCGGCCCGCCATGTTGAGTTCATCCAATGGGAGCGCTTCCAGTTGATCGCGGGCATTCGCCCACTCGCCTTCTTGAGCCGAAACGAACGCCTCCAGCCACGCCGCCGGTGTTTGCATGCCACTGTGCCGCCGGACCTCATCCAGCAACTCACGGGCGGCTTCCGTATTGCCCGCGCGAATTTGCGCCTCGCTCAAATACAATTGAAGACGCGGCTCATCTGGCATATTCTGCACGCCGCGTTTAAGCGCTTCCGTGGCCAGGGCGGTGTCTCCGGTGGCCTGGTAGGCCTGCGCCAACAAGAGCACCGCCTCCACCCGGCGGGGAAACGTACTGAACGTGCCCTCCGCGTTGTAACGGGCCTCATCGTGACGTTCCGCATCCATGAGCGCGCCAAAGAGCGCCGCCCGGTGCTCCAACACATTTGGATAACGGGACACGAGCTGCCGGAAGGTGGAGGCCGTGAACTCGGGCATGCCCGCGTTCTGATACATCAGTCCCATGTTCAACAGCGCTACGGCGTCCTCTGGGTAGCTGTTCAGCGTTTCCACGAGTGTGCTGAACGCCCGCGCGCGCATGCCCATGGCGGACATGACCGAGGCCTCCGCGTTGTTGCGCACCCGCAAGGCGTGACCCTCGTCTGGGCGCCACTCCTCGAGGACGGCCATTATGCCTTCGTGGTCACCACCCCGGAAATGCTCCAGCAAACGCTTGAGCGGATCATCCTCGGGCAAGGGAGCGGCAAGCTCTTCCGCCATGCCCATCTGCCGGATAATCACGGCCGCCACGGCCAAGGAATGACGCGCCTCGGCGCTGTCCTCACCCGAAAGAATCGTGTCACGGTTCTCGAGTAGTTCACGCAACCGGGCTTCCCGCCACAAGGTTTCCCACGCTTCATC
>SKRY01000109.1 GCA_007118235.1 Candidatus Hydrogenedentota bacterium
ACATGCTGCTGGAAGGCGAACTCGGCGACCTAACCCCGGAGCAACACAGAGCCATCCAGACCTGCCGCCGCAACGTGCATCGCGTGTTGCGCTTGCTCGATGAAGCCCTCGAACTGGGCCAGCGCCACACCCCTGCGGCCAAACACGCTCCTACCGGCGAAGAACCGTGACATGCGTGAGGGCCAATGAGGGCTTGCATCCGATCCCTGCGGGATGGGAGCGGGGCCTTCCACCCATGTCAGGAAATTGCCCTCATGCAGGCTCCGTGCGGCATGTCCGCCGGCGTTACTTCAGCGATTCGGATTCCACCGACAGGGTGATGAGGTCGGCCTCGGTCAGATCATCCATGGAGGCCACCTTGTACGCTGGGGGCAGCGCCATGTCGAACGGCCGGGTACGATTGGCGTATCGGCCGGATACCACCAAGCGGCGGAATTCCTGGGCCGTGAAGAAGTCCTCGTGCGTCTCGATCCAGAATTTGTTCAGGAAATTCAGTCCATGGGCGTCCGAGGAATAGACCGGCGCCAGATTCTGACTCTCCGCGTACGATTCCGCCAAGGACACGGCCTCGGGCCGGGAGTGGTTGCAGGTCCTGATCTCCAGCGCATCGGCCAACGCGCAATACGGCGGCAGGCTTGTGTGATAACGAAACGGGTGAGCGACCACGGTCAGGAGGCCGTCGGCGCACGCCTTGGCGAGCACCTCATCCGCCGTGCGAAGGTGTTCATATTCGGGGTCGTCCGCTCCGAGAACAAGCATGTCCCGCCTATCCGGCAGGGAGATCTCGATGCCGGGGAGAATCCGCGTGCGTTCACACAACTCTTGAAGGGCCGCCAAATCCCTGCGCGGCCAGACTTTATTATGGTCCGTAATAAAAAGTACATCGTATCCGCTGGTCTCCGCCATGCAGACAAGCTCTTTGGGCGGAATCCGCGAACACGGTGAATACAAATCCGTATGGCTGTGGATTTCAACCTTCATGGCTATCCAACGTCCTTTATATGATGGCGATCGCTTCCGCTAAGGTAAGGTATTGCATAGCCCATTATACCATGCTCCCCCCGCCAACCCGCCACGTGCCGGCATCCATTGGGCGGGGCACGCGAAGCCGGTTGTTCCGTTTTCCCATTCGGGAGGTGTTTGCGGCATAATGGCCCACATGACTACATCGCCCCCCACTCAAACCGGCCGCGCCGCCTTTCCCGCCGGGCTTTGCGCGGTGATCCCCTGCTACAACGCGGGACCGCGCGTTCGGTCCGTACTCGAGGGGTTGCGCGAACTGGGCGTACCCGCCGTGGTCGTGGACGATGGGAGTACCGTCCCAATTGCGGACGAGATGGCGGAGTTTGATGTGGAATCCCGGCGGTTCCCGGCCAATCGCGGAAAAGGGCACGCGCTCTTGGAGGGGTTTGGCGCCGCCTTGCGCCGTTCCGGAGTGGACTGTGTCGCCGTGCTTGACGCGGACGGCCAACACGATCCGGCCGAGCTTCCGGCGTTACACCGCGTTTTCGTGGAGCAAGAGGCCGACTTGGTTATCGGAACCCGCCGTTTTGATGCGCCCGGCGTGCCTTGGAACAGCCGGCTGGGCAATACCGTGACGGCGCGCTTCTCGGCTTGGTTGCTTGGCGTGAACCTGCCGGACACGCAATGCGGGTACCGCCTGCATTCCAGGCGGCTGGTGGAGGCCGTGCTAAGCGGGGTGAGGGGCGGACGCTACGAAACGGAAATGGAGATTCTCGTGAAGGCCATCCGCTTGGGATACACGGTGGTTCCGGCGCCGATCGAAACCATTTACGAATCGGGCAATCCGTCCTCCCACTTCCGGCGCGTGGGCGATTCCATAAGGGTCTTCCGGCGGCTGTTCGAGGCGGCCTTGCGGCGGCCGGCGCCAGAAGATGCCCGCGGCGCCTCCGCAGACGATTCGCGGAATTGACGTGGCGGCCCGCCTTTTGCTACACTTCCAGCGACCACGTGGATGAGCCAAAAACAACCAATGGAGACCGTAATGGCCAACATCAAGTCCGCCCGTAAGCGTATTCGTGTGAATGAATTGAGGCGGGAACGCAACATGAGTGTGAAATCCCGCATGAAGACCCATATCCGGCGCGCCGAGGAAGCCATCCAAAAGAATGATCCCGCTGCCGTTAGCGAGGAACTGCCGCGCGCCCTGTCTCAAATTGACCGCGCCGCCTCCAAGGGCGTCATTCACCGGAACAACGCCTCCCGGAAGAAGGCCACATTGCAAAGGCGAGCCAACGCGATCCAACAATAGCTCCGCCCAACACGTGGGCCCGTTGGCCTCTTGAAAAACAATTACCCCACGATTCACGCTCCGGCGGAATCGTGGGGCGTCCTTTGCTTGAGGGAGAGCGGGCTACCTTCCTTCCCGGCGAAGCACCTTGATGAGTTCGGTTAATTGATGGTCCACGTCGTGGAAGCGCACGCGGCCATGGCGGTCAATCAAGACCACTTCCGGGATATACGTGATGTTGAACCGGTGGAAGGTTTCCGCCGTTTCGACATCGCGGGCCACGGGAAACTCGATTCCGTATTCCCGCACATAGTATTCGACGTCGTCCGGTTCGAGACTGCTGTCATGGACGCCGATGATCCTCACGTCGTCCACATCCTCATACAGCGCGTGGAGGGCGCGCACGTGTTCCAAGACATTGCGTCCCTCGCCGAGATAGTCGAAGCCGCCCCAAAACAGCAGGACTAGCACGCTCCCGCGCATGGCCTGCGTATCGAGCGGGTCGCTGTTCCACCATTCATCGCCGCGGACGGGGGGCGCTTCCTCTCCGATGAGCCGGCTCAACCGATTGCCCGTGGGACGTCCCACGGGCCGCTCGCGCCGGCGCGGTTCAAAGGATTCGAGTTGCAACTCAACAGGGGCGGGATCCCGCAGGTTCACGGTAAACTCTCCGCGCAGAAACCGCAGGGCGTGTTCCGCCTCGAATGTGGCTTCGGCGTCCTCGGGCACGCGGGGCAACTTGATGCTGAATTGCCCCTCTTCATTGGTCAAGAACCACAGGGGATGCTCCAAATCACGGGTGGAGAGGATGACATACGGCTGCGGCTCCCCTTGCGCATTCACCACCCGCCCCTGGATCTCGGGCAATGGGTCGAGTTCAAACGGATCCAAGCTGATCCGTTCCGCCCCACTGAACTGTACAAGCACATCGGAAAAGGCGTCCGTGATGTAGCCATCGGGAGGAAACACCCTCACGGCTCCCTCTTCCATCCCCACCTGAAGCTCGTACTCCCCGTTGGCCGCGGTCCACGTGTGGGCGTGAAGGGTTCCCTCGTCACACAGAAAGACCACGTCCACGCCGCCCAGGGACTCGCCCTCGGGTCCCACCACGCTTCCGCTCACATGACGGGCGGGCTTCAATTCGATGCTGCGCGCGCCTGCCTCATCCCCCGGCCGCAATGCCACCTCCACGGGTTTGGGCGCGCCGAAATCCGGGTGATCCGCCGTCAGGTAATACTCCCCGGGGCGCGCGTTCATTCGGAAGAACCCCTCGGGGTCCGTGACCTGGCTGGCGAACTCCCGCCGGCCTCCGGCCCCCACGCGAAACAGCCGGACTCGCGCCCCGCTCACCGGGTCGTGGCCGGGTCCGGTCACCCGGCCCCCAAGCGTAACCCCGGGATAAAGGAGGATGTCCTGATCCTCGATTCGTCCCACCGGCAAATAGGCGACGTGACTCTCGGCGTAATCCCGGTGGTAAAGGCGGCACGCTATGTGGCTCTGTTGAGGCAAATGCGGAATGGTGAGGAAGCCCTCATCGTCGCTTCGCATGCGGGGAAAGCCTTCCCGGTTGAGTTCCTCCACCGGCACGGTGAATGCTCCGCCCACGTGCAGGCTCTTCACGTATGCTCCGGACAGCGGTCTATGCTGTGGGTTGGTCACCCGAACGGTGATGTCGGCCTCCGGAGGCAGTAGCACGTCGATTTCGAGGGAATCCGCCACGCGAATGTCCGCCCCGCCCAAGGCGTATCCCTCTTTCAGCGCCACCACGGAGGCGGGACCCACGGCGACGCCATCAAAGCGGAATCGCCCCCCGGCATTGGTTTCCGCCCGGTCCACCCGCCGGTCTTGGGCCAGCCATACGGAGGCGCCTTCCACTGGCTCGCGTCTGTAATTCACAACCGCGCCGGATACCTCGAACCCTTCTCCCCAAGCGGGCGCAACCATCAAGAAAGCGAGTATTGATACTGCTGGCGTAAATAAAACACGCATGATTCCGGGGGAATCTCCCATTCGTTTGACTTAGTTATGTGTAGGCGCTTTCTCGCTTAGTAATCCGCAAGCAGCGGCTGGATGGCGGGCGGATTGGGCAGCCCCAACGTTTCGTACGCCACCGCGCCCTCGCGATCCACGAGATAAACCGACGCGCTGCCCGGCGCCTCGCCCTGGAACACCGGAACGGCGTTCTCGTCCCCCTCCAATTCGCCATGTTCGCCGGACACCACGAGGACAAAGCGCGCGTCATGATCGCGGTAGACGCCGCGCAGCCGGGCGAGGCTCTCGGCAAGCATGGAGGCCTCCCCGGGTTCGGCGAATACGGCGATGAAGGGACCCGCGACATCACTGATCTCGCGAGCAGGCTGGTTCAACGGGGAGAGATCGTCCAAGGCGAGGGTTTCTCCTAGGGCCGAGGCGCCACCTTGGCCTTGGTCCACCCGCAC
>SKRY01000434.1 GCA_007118235.1 Candidatus Hydrogenedentota bacterium
CCACCACGGCTTCACAAAAGAAAAAGAAACACCCCATGGCGGGGCAGACCATGAGCGGCGCCGACGCCGTCATCCAGGTTCTCGCGGACGAGGGCGTGGACACGGTGTTTGGGTACAGCGGTGGCGCGATTCTGCCCACGTACGACGCCATTTTCCGCTACAACGAGAATCACAAGGACAAGCAAATCCGCCTTGTCGTTCCCGCCAACGAACAAGGCGCCGGTTTCATGGCGGCCGGCTATGCCCGGGCCAGCGGCGATGTCGGCGTGTTCCTGGTCACGTCGGGACCCGGCGCCACCAACTCCGTCACGCCCATCCGCGACTGCATGGCCGACTCCATCCCCGTGGTCTTGATCACGGGCCAGGTGCCCCGCGCCGCGATCGGCACCGACGCGTTTCAGGAGGCGCCCGTTTTCAATGTTATGAGTCCCTGCGCCAAGCACGTGTTTCTTGTCAAGCGCGAGAATGAGATTGAGGAGACGATGCGCACGGCCTTCGAGATCGCGCGCAGCGGCCGCCCTGGCCCTGTCGTGGTGGACCTGCCCAAGGACATCCAGAATTTCGTGGGTGAGTTCAAGGGCGAAGGCAAACTCAAGTTTCATGGGTACGAAAATCGTATCCGGCAATTACGGGAATCGCGGGTGTCCAAGGAGAACGGCGAGGCGTTCTTCCGCATGCTTGGCGAGTGCGAGCGGCCCCTGATTTACGCCGGGGGCGGCATCATCAATTCCAATGCGGCCGAGGAGCTGCGGGAGTTCTCACACAAGTTCAATATCCCCGTCGTCACCACCTTGATGGGCATCGGCGGCATGGACACCAAGGACGACTTGGCCCTGCACATGCTAGGCATGCATGGGACCGCGTACGCCAACTACGCCGTCGAGGATTGTGACTTTCTGCTGGCCGCCGGATCGCGGTTTGATGACCGCGTGGCGGGAAAGGCTTCCGAGTTCGCGCCTCTCGCCAAGTACATCGCCCATATCGACATTGACGCCGCGGAGATAGGGAAGGTGAAGTCCGTCCAATGGGCTCACGTCGGCGACGCCAAGAATGCGCTGCGCGACTTGATTCAGCAGGGCAAGGATTTCAAGAAGAGTTTCGATCCTTGGATCAAGCACGTCAAGGCCCTGAAGAAGAAGCACGCCATGAACTACAATCGGAGCAGCGAACTGCTTCAGCCTTACCACGTGCTTGAGATCCTCAACGAATGCACCGGCGGCGACGCGATTATCACCACGGGCGTCGGGCAGCACCAGATGTGGGCCGCCCAATACCTGGATTTCCGGGAGCCCCGCACGTGGCTGACCTCCGGCAGCATGGGGACCATGGGCTTTGGCCTGCCTGCCTCGGCCGGCGCTCAGCTTGCGCGTCCCGACAAGATCGTGGTCGATGTCGACGGGGACGGCAGCCTGCGCATGAACCTCGGCGAGCTTGAGGCGCTCACGACCTATGGCATCCCCGTGAAGGTCCTTCTGATGAACAACCTGGGCGACGGCATGGTGCGGCAGTGGCAGAACCTGTACTTCGGAGACCGGTTCTCCGGCAGCGACAAATCGCTTCACAAGAAGGATTTCCTTAAGGCCGCCGAGGCCGATGGGTTCGGGTTCGCAAAACGCTTGACGGACAAGAAGGACGCCAAGAAGCTCATCAAGGCCTTTGTCGAGTACGATGGTCCCGCGCTTCTGGAGGCCTTGATTGATCCCCACGCCCCGGTGTATCCGATGGTGGGGCCTGGCCTGGGCTACAAGGACATGATCACGGGACAGTACATCGTCCCTCGTGAGCAGCAGAAGTTTGCTGAAGAGGCCGAAGGCGAGAAGGATATGACCAAGATCCCCGAGCTATTCTGACGGAACAGCGTTGGGTAAGAATGGAATCCCGGGAAACCAGCTCTCATCAGGGGGCGGTCTCCCGGGATTTCCTCATTGGAGTGAACCCGGTGGTCAGTTCGGCTTATTCTATTCGGGTTCGATTGAGAGAGGTTGGATGAAGATATCCTTGAACCGGATGCGCAGGCGGTCCCCAATGTGAATTTGCAGCGCCAGATGCCCATTGAGCCCGACGCCGTGCGCCTGATGGTTCTCGTCATCCAGCACGCCGGCGCCGTCGTATTCCATCACCTTCACACCGTTGAGGACCGCTTGGAGCTTCGTGCCAACCGCTGTGATTTCAAGGTCGTTCCACGCGGGTTCATCGTCCGCGTAGTAGAATTCCAATCCTTCCGCCGCCATGCTTTCGTTGACCCATCCGTCTTCGAGTTCTTCGGGATAGATCCAACGTTGATTGCCGCGCGTTTCGTCCCAAATCATGCCGGTGCGCCATGGGCCGGGCGGATGGATATCGACTTGCGGGCCGTTTAGCCAGCCGCCGCCGTCCGTCTCGTCATAACGGCTGCGAATCTGGACGCCGCTGTTGCCGGGGTTATCCCGGAAGGCTTGGAACTTCATCCGGAGAATGAAATCGTCAAACTCCTCGTCACTGTACAACCATACGTAATCCTGATCGCCCCGTTCCATCGAATTGGCCTCAATGGCGCCATCGACGACCCGCCACCACGTATAGTCTTGATCCTCTGGAACAGCCTTGGTGCTCCAGCCGTCGAGGGTTTCGCCGTCAAAGAGCGAAACCCATTCGCCTTTTTGTACCATCTCGCCCAGTATTTCTTCCCGCGAGGGGTCGGCCTCCGGGGTGTCCGCGGCCGTGGCGATGGAGCCGGAGAAAAGACCGGCGGCCATCAGAACCGCGGCCATCCAGCGCGCTACTATTGTGAATGTGCTCACGAGCGATCTCCTCATGTCTCTTGTAGTGCGAGTCTGTGTCTGTTGTTCATCCGTCGTCCGCCATCCCCTCAAGCTTGTCCAAGATGGTTTCCACAATCCGGGGCTCGGAATCCACCGCTACCCGCGAGCTGCCCAGCCACGTCTCGTATCCGCCGAGTTCATGTTGCCGGGGCGTTGGCAGGTAACCGTATCCTCCGTTGCCAAACGAAATAGTGAAGGCTCGTTCGAAGGGGCTCTTTTCCTTGATTTCGAGACCCGTCTCCGCGAAGACCTCGAAGGGAATCGCGGCGATGCCCACGCCGCCCACACGCACCGCTTGCACCCAGATATCCAACTCGTCCGGAGACTCGTGCAGTTGGATGGTCCGGCGAGCGTACGTCTCTTCCCGGGAATGATTGCCGGGCGCCGCGTCCGGGTCGTCCACAATGGATCGCGCCCGTTCAAGCATGGCCTCGTCCGGCTTGCGCACATCCAGCGTAAGCTCGGACATGCGCGCATCGAGTTTAGCCCAATCCTGGAATTCGACGGTCTGGTAGGCCTTGTAGACGGCTCCCGCCGCGATGGAAGCCACCCGGTTGATCTGTTCGTAGTGTTGACGCTGGGCCGAGGGCGCCTGGAAGTTGATGTTGTTGATGTCGCCGCTGGTACCATTGGACATGATGCCCACGAACGGCGGATTCCCGGTGTCCGCCTTCAGCAGCCGGCCGATTTCCCGCGCGAATACGCCGAAGTAATCGGCGGAAACATGATTGCCGGGCACGCCGCCCACGTAATGGAGCGAGTAGTTCGCCAACAAGGCGATGGGCCGTCCATCCGCCGACTCGACCGCAAGGAAGGCGATCTCGGGATCGGTGGGGCCGGCGGGTTCGACAAGGGCCTCGTGGTTACGCGGTGGATTCATGCGAACCTGGTCCACGTCGCCAAATGGATTCGTCAAGTCGAAGTCCTCGTCCATGAACCAGCGCCGGTTGAACACTTGGTCCGGCGCTTCCCCCGCGCCCCAACCGATGCGGGCGGGCTCCAGGTTGTTGATGGCCCGGCGTACGCCGTCCACGATGCGATCGGCGATGAACCGTTGGTACGCGGTAAGATCTTCCGGGGGATCCAGCGTGTTGGAGGGGCGGGCGGAAGGGGCCGAGTGCGTGTGGGTGGACGCCATGAGCATGTGCTCCGCGGGGATGCCTGTCTTCTCCGTGAGCCGTTGCTTCGCGTTGTCGAAGACTTCCCGGGCCGCCGCGAGGTTGTCGATGATAACAAGGGCGAGCTGCGTGGAGCCGTCATCCAACACGAGGCACCGCGCCCACAATTCATCGTGGATATGCTCCGCTTGGGGACTGCCCCAGCCCCCAACGAGGGTTAGACCGAGTTCCGGCGTAATGTTGCTCTTGGCCGCGCCCGCCTGAAACGTAGGGGCTTCTTCCTGGGCATGGGCCGTGACGGCGCTCAGCGCCAAGGCCGCCGCCGCAAACAGAAGACAAGCGCCGATAGTTGGAGATGGCATTCGCGAAGTCATTGGATCTCTCCTTTCCTTAGAGTTGTGTCCACTCTGGATGAACAACTGCGGGATGATACTCAATCCCGGCAAATGGGATGCATTACGGCAACGGCAACTTCACGGGTTGACCCGTTTCACCGGACCGGTCCGCCGCGAAACACACCTCGTGGCTCTTGAGGGCGTCGGCGATGTTGCAGTGGCTTTCCTTGTTCTGCTGGATGCAATCCACGAAATGGTCGACCTCCGGTTGGAAGGGATGATGGGTTACGTCGCCGCTGTCCGGCAGAATCGTGGGCACCGTGGCCCAATGCGTCTGACCGGGGTATTTCGGCTTGGAATAAATGTTGTTATTCCGGATGCTCCCATCCGTGCCCACCAAGTTTATATTGAACACATAGGGCTGGATGCATTCGAGGCACGAGGTGGTCTTGGCGATGCGCCCATCCTCGAACCGGCAAATGGTGCAGGTGGTGGCGTTGAACTCGTATTGGTCAAAGGGGGGCTTGCCGCCATGGGTGGCGTATTGGAAGACCTCGGTGATTTCGCCGCCCATGAACCAGCGCACGGCGTCCACCGCGTGGCAGCCCGCGGACAGCAACGAACTCACGCCGCCTTTTTTACCCTTGCTCCATTCAAACTGCTTGTACCATGGGCCAATGCCGTGAAAGTAGTCGACCTCGCTCATGATGAGCCGGCCAATCGCGCCATCCGCCAGTTGCGCCTTGATGATCTCGAAGAGGGGATTCCAGCGAAGCACGAAACTGACCACGGATTTCACGCCGGCCTTCGCGACGGCGTCACGGATCGCCCGGCCATCCTCGATCGTGGTGGCGATGGCCTTTTCCAGCAAAATGTGCTTGCCCGCCTGGGCTGCCGCGATAGCCTCCCGCGCATGCACATGCGGCGGCGTGGCGATCGCCACGATGTCGATATCATCGCGGGCGAGCATTTGGTCGTAATCGGTGAAGATTTCCGCCTTGACGCCCATCTCGGCCGCTTTGGCGCGAGCGCGCTCCTCGTTACGGCCGTACAAGGCCCGGACTTCCGTGTGCGGGTTTTGTATGAACGCCTTGATGTATTCGCCCGCGACCCAGCCGGGTCCGGCGACCCCAACTCCAAGTGTCGCTGCCATGCGTTACTCCTCCTTGCCTTTCGTGTGTTGGTTCCGTGAATCGGCGTGGCCCATCCAGCCGCGTCACCCCGCCTGTCTAAGCCCCGCATACTGACTTTGGGCAGTATACGCCACCATATTCGGCGCAAGCAACAGCCCTTACGCCATGGCGGTGATTCCGGCTCAACGGATGACCGATGTCAAATCGCTGGTAGCAAGATGGTTGAATTGTGAACGCGAAGTAGACTACGTTAGTCGAGGCCGCGCTTATGGACAGGCCGGGAGCGTGTCCGCCGGGGCGCGTCCCATTCTAAATCACACCTAGGCAAACGGGAGGGGTATCGCAATGACGAAACTGGCGATTGACGGAGGACCCAAGGGCGTAACCAATCAATTGGCGGGGTGGCCCAGCCTGGACGAGAAGGCGGTACAGGCGGCCGCGGATGTGCTCCGCTCGGGCAAGATCAACTACTGGACCGGCTCGAAGGGGCGGGAGTTCGAGGAAGCCTTCGCCAAGTGGCAAGGGAGCAAATACGCCATCAATGTGGCCACCGGCACGGCCGCGCTGCACGTGTGCCTGGCGTCGCTGGGCATTGGGCCGGGCGACGAGGTTATCGTGCCGAGTTACACCTTCATCGCCACCAGCTTCTCGGTCGTGCAAGCGGGGGCCATCCCCCGGTTCGCCGATGTGAACATGGACGATCACTGCATCAGCGTCGAATCCGCCGAGAAGCTCGTGACCAAGCGCACAAAGGCGATCATGCCCGTGCATCTCTACGGCAACGTGTGTGACATGGACAAGATCCACGCCTTCGCGAAGAAGCACAACCTCTACGTCATCGAGGACAACGCCCAAGCCTTCGGCGGCTCGTACAAAGGCAAGAAGACGGGGACGCTGAGCCACATCGCGGCATGCAGCTTCTGCCAGAACAAGACCTTCACCACCGGGGGCGAGGGCGGCATGGTGACCACCGATGATGAAGCCCTGGCTTGGGAGGCGCGCAGCTTCCGCGACCACGGCTACAACGTCCGCGAACGCTTGAACCTGCTCGAACTCGAACAGAAGCTGCCCTACATCCATGACCGGGTGGGCTGGAACTATCGCATGACCGAGATGCAATCCGCCATTGGGTTGGCCGAACTCGAGCGCATGGACAACTGGAACCTGCCCACGCGCCGCCGCAATGCGCACATCGTGATGGACGCCCTGGGCGAACTGCCCCAGGTCATGTACATGCCCATCGACACGGACGAGCGGCGCAACGGCTGGTTCAGCATGGCGTTCACGTTGGACATTGACAACATGAGCTGCGACATCGAACAGTTCGTCGCCGCCGTTGGAGCCGAAGGCGCGCCCTGCTGGAAGGTTTTCTGGCCGCAGTGCCACACGGAGAAGGCGTTCACGGAACAGCGGGGCTTTGGCGATACCGGATTCCCCTTCACGTCGAAGGAATACACGGACCCCGAGAGCGTCGATTATACTCAGGTCCGCGTGCCCAATGCTGAGTGGCATGAGAAGCGCACCTTCACCTGTTTCCCCTTCCCAACCTTCACGGAAGACGACATGAAACAGATCGCCGGCGCCCTGGTGAAAGTGATCAAGGCCTATTCCGCCTAAACGTCCCCTGTTCGGCAGGCCCCAATCGCCGGGGATGTAAACAGACGGCTCGCCGCGGTCCCCGGCGATTGGGGCGGTTCCGCAATCGCAATTGCTGAGCGGTGGCACACTCTTGACGGCTCGGGCTTTGGGGCGAGAAAGGGGCGCAAAGCAGATTCGCATTTGACGCGAGGCTTGATGTGTGGACGGTGTCTTGTATTGTATACAGATACAAGATAGGGGTCCTCATGCATCGCTCGCGGATGTCCGAACAAGAGCGCGCGCTGATCCGCGCCACGGTCAACGTGCGCCGGGTCACGTGCGGCAAACCGGGTTGCTGTTGCGCGCAGGGGGACAGGCATGAGGCCTTGTATTTGGTGTGCAGCGTGAAGGGCAAGAAGCGCCAACTGTTTACCCTCCGGCATGGAGCACGAAGTGCGGCAATGGGTGGCCAATTACCACGCCGCGTCGGAGTTGCTGGAGGAGATATCCGAGCACGCCTGGGGCCGGTTGAAGCAACGCAAGGAAGAGGACGATTCGTAGCCGGTTCCTCAAATACGCGGACAAGCACCATGGGCTTGGCCCAACCTTGGCCTCGATTCCGGACAGCGTGAACAACCGCGCATCCCCAGAGCATCCCAATCCCCCCTACACTCCCCCCTCAACAACTCGCTGATGCGGAATCGCTGGCCGTTTGGGCCGTCATGGACGAATGGCGGCCTCATCCGGTATAGTGGAAGTTCCCCTCGAACTCTCATCGAATTGTCTCTGGTGGTGTGATATGAGTTTGGTCCGGCTGGACAATGTGGTAAAGACCTATAGCGGTGAACATGTGCTCGACGGTGTCAGTTTCCGGGTCGAGGAAGGCCAGAAGATGGGCCTGATCGGCCGGAACGGTACGGGCAAGAGCACGCTGATTCGTCTCATTACGGGCGAGGTCGAGCCCGATTCCGGCGCGGTGGAGCGGATGCGGCGGGCGCGTTTCGCCCATCTCGCTCAATTGCCTCGATTCGACAGCTCCGACACCATTTTCGGCGTGGTCATGCGTTCCTTTGAACACCTTATCGCCATGGAGAAGGAGCTGCGCGGCCTTGAACGCGCCCTGGAATCGGGGGATTCCGCGATGCTGGAGCGCTACAGCCGGAAGCAGGACGAGTTTCAAGCCAAGGGCGGCTATGAGTTTCGGACGCGCGCCCGGCGGGTGCTCTCGGGCCTCGGATTCCGGGAGGATGACCTTGAGCTGCCCGTCACCGCGTTGAGCGGCGGACAACGGACGCGGCTCCTGCTTGCCCTTGTCCTTCTCGAGGACGCCGACCTGCTGTTGCTTGACGAGCCCGAGAACCATCTCGACCTCGAAGCGCGGGAATGGCTGGAGGGGTTCCTGAAGGAATGGCCCCGGGCCTTTGTCATGATCAGCCACGATCGCCACATGCTCAATTCGGTGACGGACACCATCGCGGAAGTGGAACGCGCGGAACTGTTTCAGCACACCGGCAACTATGATGCCTTTCTCGCGCATAAGGAGTTGGTGCGGGAGCAGCAACAGAAGGCGTACGAGCGCCAGCAGGAATACATCGCGAAGCAAGAGACGTTCATCAATCGCTTTCGGTACAAGAACACCAAGGCGAGTCAGGTTCAGGGCCGCATCAAGCAGTTGGAGAAGATGGAGCGCGTGGAGCCGCCCCCGGCGGATGGTCCCAAGGCGGCTTTCCGGATGGGCGATGTGGTGCGCACGGGCCAAGTGGTGCTGACCGCCCGGGATCTTGGCATGGCGTATGGCGCTCTGCGCCTGTATGAAGATGTGTCGTTCTCGTTGCACCGGGGAGAACGCTTGGGCATTGTGGGGCCGAACGGCGGGGGCAAGACGACGCTCTTGCGCCAGCTGGCGGGACGGTTGCCGGAAGGGCGGGGATCTGTGGAACTCGGCCACAAAGTGCGCCTGGGCTACTACGATCAGCATCAAGACACCCTGAATCCCGCGAGCGATGTACTCACGGAGGCCCACGGCGCCGCGCCCCAGATGACGCCCGAGGCGGTGCGTTCGTTTCTTGGCCGCTTCCTGTTTACGGGCCAGGACGTGTTCAAGCCGGTGCAGGCCTTGAGTGGCGGCGAATTGGCCCGCGTGGCGCTGGCCAAGCTTATCCTTGGAGAGGCGAATCTCTTGCTGTTGGATGAGCCCACGAACCACTTGGACATCGCGTCCCGGGAAGCGCTGGAGAACGCGCTGTTGGCCTATCCGGGGTCCATGGTGCTGGTTTCGCATGATCGCACGCTTGTGGACAAGCTTGTGAACAAACTGCTTGTGATCGAAAACGGCAAGGCGCACATCCATCTCGGCAATTATTCGAGTTACCGCTGGAAGCACGGAGGCGCCAGCGCGGAACCGGATGCCCCGAAGAAAGAAGACGCCATGAAGGTGCGCCGCCAAGAGAAGGCTCGCAAGGGCGGCCGCCAAAAACAGGATTCCGAGCAACGTAAGCGGCGCAAGGAGTTGGAGGAGTTGGAGAACCGGATCCTTGACATCGAGACGCTTATTGAACAGTATGAGGAGCGTTTCACCGAGTTGGATCCCAGCGATTACGCCAAGGCTAACGCCCTGAAGGAAGAGTACGAGGGGCTCAAGGCCGATTTGCAGGAGCTTTATGGCCATTGGGAATCCTTGGCGGAGGAGTTGGCTTCGTGATCCCCCGGCGCGCGCATTGGATCTCAAGCGCCGGCTCGCGGTAGACTGGCTTTCACGTAACGAAACGCGGCTTGCTCTGTATAGCAAAGAAGGATGGTTGTGGCTTTTCAGGGCAAGTCGAACGCATGATTTGAGAATCACACCCCATAAGCGAAAGTAAGGAGGATTTTGTAGTGCAAAAGCATCTGCGAATGGTGAGTAGGAAACCCGTGGCTCTTGCCGACGAGGAACTGAACCTTATCTTGAAACTGACGTTCTTCGCTCAGATACTGCAAGCGGTCGATGGCTGGGTGCAACGGAAGGAAGGCGACAGCTAAGGATAGATGGATGCCCCCCGTCCTTTTAGGGAAGAGGCCTGGGTGGCGTGGCAACTCCTCCGAGATGGTTCAATCGCCTGGTTGTTCGAGGATGAGCACGAATAGGGAGGATAGCGCAATGAAGAGGCATTTCCGTGTGGTAAGCAAGCCTCGTGTGGCGTTTGCGGACGAGGACTTTGAGTTTGACCTCATCTTGAAGCTCGAGTTCGCGACCCAAATTCTGGAAGCGGTCGGAGGATGGGTCGAGCGCAAGAGGAATGGCGGTGACGCCGGATGAAGAACGTGTGATACGGAGGACATCCCCCTAGCCTTCTAATACGAGGGTTAGGGGGATTTCACTGCGCGCCGGGGTAAAACGAAAACAGGCCTACTCCGCGGTGTGCGGCTTCTTGAGACAAAGGGTGATGTGGCGGCCCTGTTGGTCTTCAAGTTCGACTTCTTCCTGTTGGTAGTCCGCCGCGATTTCCCGCATCAGCTTAAGCCCGAGGAAGGCGACGGCCAGCACGGTCTCTTTCTTCAGCCCCACGGACCACGCAATGGCCGGGGCGGCGGCCAGGCTGATGCCTCCCGTGTAGGGAGCCAATCCCAGGGAAGCGCCAAGTCCCGCCATGGCCGAGGACGAAAGTTCGGTGATGGCGTACCCTTGCCGCACCTTGGCCGCGAGGTTTGCCTCCAACAGGATCGCTCCGGCTTCTTGCTGGACCGCCGTTTCCAGTTCCTCCCGTGTGGCCGCTATGCGCGCATCCATTTTATTTCCTCCCGTACTGTGAAGTGTGGGAAGCGTCCCGGCGCCCGAGCCTACGCGGTTTCCGTGTGCGGAGCGTCCCGCTCAAGGATTTCGGCAATAACGTAAGGGGGATGCTTGCGGACCTCGAGATAGATGCGCGCCACGTATTCGCCAAGAATACCCAGGGCAAACAATTGGAGGCTTCCCACCCCTGTTAGCAAGGCGAGATAGAAGACCTGCTCACCCGCCATCCAGCCGCCCTGCGCCCATAGTATCACGGCGAGGGCGAGGAGTCCCAAGCTTACCCCGCCGACCACTGCTCCGGCGGCCAGGGAGAGATAGAGCGGTTTGGCGCTGAAGCCGGTGATGAACGTGACGAGGTGTTTGAAGCGCGCCCGAAAGTCGAACTTGTTCCGGCCATACTGACGCCGCCTCGCCGTGACGGGCAGGCAGGCGTAGCGGCCAAAAGCAAGCCAAGTGAACAGCCCCTTGAGGTAGCCGGTGAATTCGTTGTAGTAACCCACCGTTTGGACCAGGTTCGCCCGAAGGGCGAAGAACCCGCTGTTGGAGTCGGGGAATTGAAAGCCAGTGAGGTGATGCGTGAACCAGCGGGCCAGCCGGGCCAACACCCGCATGTAGAGTGGATCCCCAGAGCGCGGGCGCATGCCGAACACGATGTCGGGGCCTTCCCGCAGCTTGTCTAGAGCGGGGGGGATGTTCTCGGGCGGGACCTCCATGTCGGCGTCCATTAGGATGACTTCCCGTCCCTTGGCGTGGCGCAAGCCAGCGGTGAGCGCCATTTGTTGGCCGAAGTTCCGAATGAACCGTATGGCGCGCATTCGCTTGTCTTCGTCGCAAAACCGGCGAATGATGGGCCAGGAACCGTCGGTGCTTCCATCGTCCACGAAAATGACCTCAAACGGGGTATCCAGCCCCTCAAGCACGGGGATGAGTTCCTCGCGCAAGGGAGGAAGACATTGTTCTTCGTTGTGTACCGGGATCACCACGGAAAGCGCGGGCGTTTGTGTTTGGGATTGCAAGTCCATGGTTACTGAGTATAACACAGCCTGGCATTGCTGTAGCTAACTGGTTCAGGGTTGTTCAGACGCCACGCCTTGTATGCGGGAGTGTGCTCCAATGTCCGGTGAGTGGCTATTACGCCTCGTCTTGGAGAGCGGCTAGGATCTGCTGGTAAATGGCGCGCACCCTAGTCTGTTCCGTGCGGACGATGGCGGATAGGTCTCCTTCGAGGCCGAGGCGGCGGGCGAGGTCTTGTTGGGCGTTCTCGTCTTCGGGCAGCGCGCTGCCCGGGCGGCCGCGCATCATGCGGATACGATTCTCGATGCGCCGGTAGAGTTTGTAGGCGCTGCTCAATGTGTCCGCATCCGCCTCATCGAGATAGCCCCCTTCCCGAAGGCAATCAAGGGCTCCGGTGACATCGGCCCGTTTCAGAGCGGGATTCTCTTCGGCGTGACGGAGTTGGAGGAGGCGCACGGCGAACTCAAGTTCCACGATCCCGCCTTCTTGCTTTTTCAGGTCGAACGGCTTGGCGCTGGCGGCGATCTTTTGCCGGATATCCTCGATGTGGACCAGGCTGGCGGCGTCCAAGGGCTGGGCAAACGCGATTTCGATGGCAAGTTCGCCCATTCGCTCCAAGAAAGGAGAATCGCCCGCCACGGCGCGGGCCTTCATCAGGGCGAGCCGTTCCCAGGGATGGGCCTCGTGGCGGTAATACGCTTCAAAACGCCCGTGGCTCACAACCAGGGGGCCGCTGCTTCCCTCGGGCCGCAGACGGGCGTCCAGTTCGTAGAGCGAACCATGGGATGTGGACTCCTTGAGCATGCGGCCGAGTTGGGAGGCGAGGTAGGTGTAGTACTCCGCCGGGGAAACATTCTCCGGCGGCTGCGCCTCGCCGTCATGGACGAAGATGACGTCGAGGTCGCTTCCATAGCCGATCTCGCGGCCGCCCATCTTGCCGAGCCCCAGGATGGCGAACCCGCCTTCGGCTTCTCCAAAGCGCCGGGCCGCGGCTTCCCGTGCTTTGCCCAGCATGTGCGCCAGGATGACCTCCGCCAGTAGCGTCAATTCCGCGCAGATCTCCGTGATACCGGCGCCGGTGAAGAGATCCCGCATCCCGATGCGCAACATTTCGCCGTCCTTCAGCCGGTAGGGGGCCGCGGCGGACGTGAGCGCGTTTAGCAGACCGTTGAGCTGATCATCGAGGTGTTGGCGAGTGGCGGGATGATCCAGCGCTCCCTTGTAGCCGAAGGTGTCGAAAAGCCCGGGATCCCGCGTGAGGATCTCCGTGAGATACTCGCTGTTGGCCAGAAGCGTGACTAGGTACGTGGTGAGTTTGGGGCTGGTCCGCAGCAAGTCATAGAGGGCCGTGGGGGCTTTGATGTTGTGAATGAGTTGGCTCAGACGCAGGAGGGCGGCATCGGGGTCGATGCATTCCGCCAGAGCCTTTATTAGCCCCGGCGCCACAGCAGCGAAGGATTGGCGGGTATGCAGGTTATGTGGGGCTTCCCGAGGTCCCCGATAAAGCTGCTGAAGTTCATCGCGCACCCTGGCCGGTTCGCTGAAACCCTTCGCGGTAAGGCGTTCGAGACCAGACTCTCCTTCGCCGCGCGGGTTCAGCAGGTCCATCACCCAGAGATCGCCGGAGCCTTTCGCGGCGAGAAACTGTTCAAGCACGCGCCGGGTCATGACAGCGCGATCGCGGTACTCGGTCATGAAAGACGGTCCGCTTTCGTAACCCATGCGCCGGGCGAAGGCGTCGAGTTGCTTTTCATCCGAGGGTAAGTCGTGGACTTGCTGGCTGCCCTCAATCTGCAAGCGGTGCTCCACCCGCCGGAGGAAGGCGTAGTTCCGGGCGAGCGTGTCCGCCTCGAACGGGCGGATGATGTCATGAAGGCCGAGCTGATGGATGGCCTCCAAGGTGTTCGGCGTGCGCAAGGCGGGGATGCGCCCGCCGTTGAGCAGTTGAAGCATCTGCACGGTGAACTCGATGTCGCGTATTCCGCCACGGCCGAGCTTGACCTCGGTCTCACTCTGGCCCCGTTCGCGCACGAGGTCTTCCATTTGCTGTTTGGTGTTCCGGATCTCCTCTAGGGTTTCGTCGTCAAAGTAACGCGGAAACGCGAAGGGGCGTGCTTGTTTAATGAAGGCCAAGCCTAGGTCTTGATCGCCGGCCACGGGCCGCGCCTTGATTAGAGCCTGGCGCTCCCATGCCTGTCCCTGATGTTCGTAGTAGAACATCGCGCCATCAAGACTCACCGACAGCGGGGCCATCCGGCCATGGGGCCGCAGCCGCATGTCCACCCGGAACACCAATCCCTCGCTGGTGTTCTCCGACAAGGCCTTGACGATCCATTCCCCGAGTTTTTGGAAGTACTCCTGATTGGAGACGTTGCCCGAAGTTCCGCCAGTGGTCTCTCCACCAGCGCTGAACAGAAAGATTAGGTCGATGTCCGAACTGAAGTTCAGTTCCCGGCCGCCCAGTTTGCCCATGCCCAGCACGGTGAAACGCGCCTGGGTTTCGCCATCGGCTTCCATGGGTTCCCCGAAACGTTCGGTCAAGCGGCGCCGCCCCCGGTCCACGGCGGCTTCGAGCGCTGCTTCAGCGAGATTGGCCAAGTCTTCCGTTACCGACGCGACGGAAGCGTGCACAAACAGGTCGCGAACGCCGATTCGGAGGATCTCCCGGCGCTTGAAGCGCCGCAGACAGCGGCCCTGGCTCTCGAACGAATCGAACGCGGCGATCTGTTCCCGGATCTCGGCGCACATGGCTTCGCGGGGACGGGCGTCTTCCAGCTCAGCCTCTTCCCAAAGCCAGAGCATGTATTCGGGGTTGCGGCAGACGATGTCCGTGAGATAGTGGCTTTGGCCGAGAATGGTGACCACAAGGCGGGTGAACCGCGGCGCCATGCCCATGAGTTCGAGTACGGTGCGGGGCTGGACCGCCGCTTCAAGGAACCGGTCCAGCCGGAGGAGCGCCGCGCTGGGATCCGGGCACTCCGCCAGAAAGCGGCCAAGGTTATCTTCGAGACCGGGCCGGGCGGACTCAAGGAGACGGTTGAGGATCTGCTCCGCTTGGTCTGGGTCGGTGAAGGGGATGGTGTCAAAGCCAGCGTTCACGCCAGGGCTCCTTGTTGTACCGCTCTAAAGAAGACCCTGCGGAAGCTGCGCGCATCCTCGGAGCCTTCGAACCGGCTGGGAAAACGCGGGCCGATACTTGAGGGGCTTGATACTGGCTTTCGAAAAGGGGGCGAATCCTGGAGGCGCACGGGCCAACGGCGGCCCGTGCGCCAAGTTCCACTCTCCGTCCTGGCTGTTTCAGACCAGAACAGGGGTCTTTCCACTACGGGGCCGCCTAACTACTCCGGCGCATCTTCCAGTTCCTGCTGCAACTCTTCCAGGCCGTCCTGCAAATCTTGCTCCATTTCCTCGCCAGCCTGGTCCGCGGCATCCATCAACGATTCGATCGCCTCACCGGCGCTGTCCGCGGCGTCTTCCATGTGGTCTTCCGGCTCGGGTTCTTGACACCCCATTGTGAGAAAGGCCACCGCAGCCGCCACAGCCAAGCCGCGCTTCCAAGAGTGTAAGCTAAACAACGACATGATGCAAGGCTCCTTTGGTTCGACGTGGGTGGCGGGACAGGTCCAGAGGGATAGCCTCCGGCCATTTCCCGCCGCGCCCTCGGATTAAGGTCATAGAAAGCGGCATCACCCCAATGCTTCGGCTTCCCGGAGGGCCGTCACGGTCAGGCAAGACCTTACAATTACAACCTTGGTCCCCGCACTCTCCTGCCGAAGAGCAGCGTAAGCACGAACAACACAAGAAATACGAGGAAAAGGATCCACGCCACCGTGGTAGCTGCCCCGGCAATACCCGTGAAACCGAGAGCTGCCGCGATCAACGCGATGATCAGGAA
>SKRY01000228.1 GCA_007118235.1 Candidatus Hydrogenedentota bacterium
CGCCGATTCGTTGGAAACGCGCATGGAAGCGGCGAGTTTAAGCGAAATTGAAGGCGATTTCCCGGGCTTGGACGGAACCCTGCTGGGGAATGCCAAGGGACTGCGCCTGGCCGATCGCGCGGACTTCGAACCCCTGGACATCGAATGGGACGGACACGCCACGGCGGAAACACCCGAGCGTATTGACATCGCGCGGCTGGAGTTAAAAGGCGGAGGCCTCCAGGCGGATCTCAACGGCTACTTTGTCCCCGAGAATCTTGGCGGCGCCGTGGAAGCCAGTCTTGTCGTGGAAGAACTCGCGCGCCTCCCGCTTCCATTCCTCCCGCCGGAACTTGGCGGGTATGTGGAATTGACCATCTCGGGGGAAGGCGACGGGCGCACACGGACAGCGAGCGGCAGCATGGTGGGTTACGTGGCCAATCCGCTGGGTTTGCCCGATCCCGCCCCGTCACTCGTGGGCGACAGGGTGAACCTCCGTGTCGAAGCCGGGCTGGACGAAACCGGTGAAGTCACTGTACGCGAGGCCCTCGCCGAAGGAACCGGCGCCACGGCGAGGGGGGAAGGCCGTTTGGGCTTGGACGCGCGTGATTTCGGTTTCACATGGGAGGCGCGTCTTCCCGAGGTGGCCGTCCTAAGCGCCTTTGCCGGGCGGGATTTGGCCGGAGAGCTTGATCTCACGGGTTCCGCGGAGGGGACCCTTGACGTCTTCCAGGCCCGTATCGAAGGCAACGGCCGGAACCTCGCGCTGGACGAATTCTCGTTCGCCTCCGGCCGCGTCGAATTGGCCCTGGAGGAACTGCCAGCCACGCCCGTGGGCCGCGCCGCCCTTCGTCTCGGCGAGGGCGCGGAAGCGTATGAAGCGGAGGGCCGCGTGGCCTTGACGGAGTCGGACGTTTCCGTGGAGGATCTCTTGGTCACCGCGCCCGGCGCCCGCATCACTGGCCATGGCCGCTACCGTTTCGAACAGCAACTGGCTTCCGGGGAGTTGGACGGCGTCATCGAAGACCTCGAACCGTTGACGGCGCTGGCCGGAGAGCCCATGACCGGCTCGATGGAGTTGGCCGTGTCATTGGATGACGCGGGGGGACGCCAGCACGTGGACGTGGATCTTGCCGCCAGCGCCATTGGCTCCCGGTTCGCAAACCTCGAACGCCTTGCGCTCAACGCGTCCCTAAACGATGTGACCCGCACGCTCGAGGGTTCCGTGGAAGCGCGACTGGAAGGGTTGACGGCAAGCGATTTCGTATTGGAGACTGGCGCGCTCGAAGCGGACGGAGACGCCGGCGCGTTTCGCTTCACTGTCCAAACGAACGGCGCCATGGCGGATGAGCCGTTTCATGTCAACGGCCGGGGTGAAGCAGCCGTGGACCTGCCGCGATTCAACGTAACCCTGGCGTCCCTGGACGCCGTTTACCTCGGTATTCCCATCACAAACCAAGGTCCCGTGGCGGCCGCGCGAACGGATACGGGCTGGGAGATCAACCGCACCGAACTGCATGTGGGAGACCAGGGGCGTATCGCAGTTCAGGCCTCCATGGAGCCCAACCGGCTGCAAGGGCGGGCGGCATTCGACGAGATCAACTTGGCCTTGCTGGAAACGTTCCTGCCCGCGCCTCCCGCCGGCCTCGCGCGAGGAACGGTAAACTTGGCAGGCGCGCCGGACGCCCCCGAAGTCACGGCCGAACTCGAGTTGGCTAGGCTTCGGGTCGATCACCCCTCGGTGCAAGAACTGGATGACGGTTCCGTGAGAGCCAACGCGCGCCTCGCCGGGGGGAGGCTGCGCGCCGAAGCCCGCTTCGACGGACCGCTCGAAAGCAATGCCCTCATGACCGCGGACTTACCCTTCACGCTCAGTCTGGACCCCTTTGTGTTCGATGCCCCAACAGACGCGCCCATTGAAGCGAGCATGACGGCCCAAGCCCCCTTGGAACTCATCGGGGCGGCCTTCTTGCTGGACGATCAATGGCTAACGGGGAATCTCGAGGCGGACATGGCGGTGGCGGGAACCCTGGACACGCCCGCGGTCTCCGGCCACGCCGCCATCCCGGATGGCCGCTATGAGCATTGGGACCATGGCGTGGTGCTTCACGGCATCGACATCCGCCTTGCAGCGCAAAATGAACATATCCTTATTGAGCGCGCCGTTATGACGGATGGAGGCGCGGGCCAGATCGCCCTTGAGGGACGCTTCGATCTGGATCTCGATCGGAACCTCCCCTTCCATGTGTTCACCCGCTTCCGAAACGCCCAGCTTCTGCGCCAAGACGATTTGCGCGCCACCGTCAACGGGACCTTGGAAGTACAGGGTTCGTCGGAGGGCGCAATGATAACGGGCGTTCTCACGTGCGCCCCCATCCATTTCGATATTCCCGACCGGTTGCCGGCCGGCGTCGGCCCCGAGCTTCAAGTTACCGAGATCAACCGGCCCGGCGCGCCCCCCGAAGACGAAGCGGCCGTCCCTGGAACGGAGGCGGCCGCGCCAAGTCCGCCCGCCTATGACGCCCGGCTGGATGTACAGCTCGATTTTCCGGGCCGCGTTTTCGTGCGGGGCCGGGGGCTTGACAGCGAATGGCACGGCAGTCTCCGTGTGCGCGGTCCCATCACGAATCCCGCGGTGGCGGGCAACCTCAACGTGTTGCGCGGCCATTTCAGCTTCATGGAACGGCGGTTCGACATGGCGGAGAGCGCCATTATGTTCGACGGATCCACGCCCATCTCCCCCATGCTGGACATCACGGCGGTGAGCGACGCCCGCGAATTGACCGCCCGTCTACGCGTGACAGGGCCCGCGGATTCGCCCGATATCGCCCTGGAATCCGATCCCGCCCTGCCCCAAGACGAAATCCTCGCCCGCATCCTGTTCGGGCGCGACCTGGCCAGCGTCAATCCCGTGCAAGCCCTTCGCCTCGCCCATACCGCCAACACCCTGGCCGGCGGCGGCAACCGGGCGCTCGACCTAATGGGCCGCACGCGGCAAGTGCTCGGGGTGGATCAGTTGGACCTGCGCGGCCTGGGGGAAGATGACCCCACGGTCGCCATGGGACGCTACATTGGCGACGACATCTATGTGGAGGTCGAGAAGGGCTTGATGGACGATTCGGGCCGCCTCCACGTGGAGGTTGAGTTGACGCCCCGATTCTCGCTCGACAGCGAGGTCGGCGCCGACGCGGAGGGCGGCATCGGCTTCAATTGGAGATACGACTACTGACCATGATGGGCGAGCCCGGGCATAGAGACCTCGCCGCCGCTCCGGAAGGCGCGCCCGTGGATCGGCTCATTCATGTCGCCGACCTCCACTTCTGGCGGGTTACCTTGAACCCGTTCCGGCTGCTGAACAAACGGCTGCTCGGCAACCTGAACGTATGTTTGCGCCGCCGGCATCAGTTCGCCATGAACGTGAGCCACGCTCATGCCAGGTCCGTTGCGGCCGAGGGTGTCGGGACGGTCCTGCTTACCGGAGACTTCACTTCCACGGCTCTGGAGGAGGAGTTCGCCATGGCCGACGAGTTCATGCGCCATTTGCACGCCTTGGGGCTCCGGACCATCGTGTTGCCGGGCAACCACGACGTGTACACCTTCGAGTCGGTCCGCGCGCGGCGCTTTGAGCGGCGCTTCGGGCGCTACCTGCCCGCCGAGGGGTATCCCTCCATGCTTGAACTCGAAGGCGGAACCCCGCTTCTCCTCGTCCCAACCGTGTGCCCCAACCTCTTCTCCTCACGGGGCCGTATTCACGACAGAGAGATCGAGCGCGTGCGGGAACTGCTCCCGAGGAACGGCGGTCCCATCATCGTGGCGGGACATTATCCCGTGCTCACAAGAACCCCGGGCTATACCCTCACCAAGCAGCGGAATCTGCGCAACGCCGAGGCGCTGCGCGAGGCGCTTGGCGACATCGGCCGGCCCACCCTCTATGTGGCGGGCCATGTCCACCGGTTCAGCTACGTGCGGGACGAACAATACCCTCATCTCCACCACTTAACCACGGGGGCGTTCTTCCACCGGAACACAAGGGAGAACATCAAGGGCGAATTCGCAAGCATAGCCGTCCACCGGGATCGCTTCCAAGTCTTTCGCCATGTGTTGCGAAAAGACTGGGAACGGATTTTGGCCGAGGCCTAACCCAAGGAGAGGAACCAGCAATGACGCTTGAATGGATCGATCTCACAATTCCAATGCACAACGGCATGACGGTTTGGCCGGACGATACGCCGTTTTCCATGGAGCCAGACACGCGCATATCCGCGGGAAGCGAGGTCAATGTAAGCAAGCTAACCCTCAGCACCCATACGGGCACCCATGTGGATGCGCCCTGGCATTTCGAGGACAACGGCAAGAAGCTCGACGAGGTCGCCACCGATGTATTCTTCGGCGAGGCCGGGCTGGTCGAGGCCATGGACGCGGACGTGGTCTCGGCGGCGGATTTGGGACCCTCCCCCCTGCCTTCGCGCCTGTTGGTGAAGACGCGCAACAGCACGATTCCCCTCGGCGCGCCCTTCCAGAAAGACTTCGTGGCGCTGGATCCTTCGGCCGCGCAGCGTTGCGTGGACGAGGGTGTGCGGCTCGTGGGCGTGGACTATCTATCGGTGGCGCCCTACCAACAACCAGGCCAACCCACCCACCACATTCTGCTACAAAACGATGTATTCATTGTGGAAGGGTTGCTCCTCCGCAAACTCAGCCCGGGCCAATGGCAATTCGTGGCGCTGCCCCTTAATCTCACGGGAGCGGACGGGTCCCCCTGCCGGGCCTTTGCCGGAAGGGAATCACCATGAACACTGCGCTGGGAGACATGCGGAACGTATTGGTCATGGTGTTAGCGGGGGGACAAGGCGAACGCCTGCATCCACTCACCCGAAACCGCGCGAAACCGGCCGTTCCTTTCGGCGGCATCTACCGAATTATTGACATGTCGTTGTCAAACTGCTTGAACTCCCTGTGCCGCAGGATTTTTGTCCTGGTTCAGTACAAGAGCCTCTCCCTGGAACGGCACATCCGTTACGCGTGGGGCATCATGCATCCGGAACTAGGGGAATTCGTCGAGGTTGTTTCGCCCCAGAAGCGAGTGAGCGACGATTGGTATCTGGGCACCGCGGACTCCATCTACCAGAATCTGTATTCCGTGGACCGGGAAAGCCCGGACCAAGTGCTCGTTCTCGCGGGCGATCACATCTACAAAATGAACTACCAGCACATGGTGCGGTTTCATCGCGAGAACCAAGCCGATATCACCGTGGGCGCCATTCAAACCTCCCCGGCCGAGGCGCATCGCTTTGGGATTCTGGAGACGGACGCCGATGGCCGGGTGACCGGCTTCGAGGAGAAGCCTCGTCATCCCAAGCACATGCCGGGCAGCAACGACGTGACGCTGGCCAGTATGGGCATCTACGTCTTTACCCTGAAAACCCTCAAGGACGTCTGCATCGAGGATGCGCAGCGCGAGGGAACGCACGATTTTGGCAAGGATATCCTTCCCCGGGCGCTAAGGGATAAGCGCGTCTTCGCCTACAATTTCGTCGACGAGAACCGCAAGGAACCCTTCTATTGGCGGGACGTGGGAACCATTAGCGCCTATTGGGAAACCAACATGGACCTGGTGGAAGTGGATCCCGTGTTCAATCTATATGACGCCCAATGGCCGTTGCGGACCCGCCACAACATGGCCCCTCCCGCCAAGTTCGTCTTTGGCGAGAAAGGCCGCCGGTTTGGTGTGGCGATCGATTCCATGGTAAGCCCGGGCTGCATTGTAAGCGGCGGCGTGGTGAATCGGTGCGTGCTATCGCCTAATGTGCGCATTCACAGTTACTCCCGGTGTGAGGAGTGCGTGCTTATGCATGGCGTTTCCATTGGACGTCATGCCCGGCTGCGGCGAGTCATCGTGGAGAAGAATGTGGCGATCCCCCCCCACACCGTCATTGGCTATGATCCCGTCGAGGACGCCAAGCGTTTTCACGTGACGAAGGAAGGAATTGTAGTGGTCGAGGGAAGTGACTTTAATTGAACCTTCGGCGCGCAGGCAACCCAAACGCCCTTCAAGGGATTAGAGGGTGAGGTGTATTGTGTTTTTGAGACACGTGCAGCCGCTTTTCCCCGCCCATTCCGCGGCCTTGAAGTGCGGGAGCATGGGATGTATCCTTGCAAACATGGTGCGGCATGAGGCTCGAAGTGGTTGAAAAACTGCAAACTGGGAGGAAGAACCAATGATGTCTGCCATGGCGCCAATACTAGTCCTGGCCACGTTGAGTAGCGCCGATGTGGCCGAGCACGCCAACGCCATTCTTGAACAACAACTCGCTTGCGGGGCCATCACCGAGGAGTTGGCCGATGGAACGCTGCGCATTGATCCCTATTCGGGGAACTTGGCGGCGCTGGGTCTAATCGAGGCCTATCGCATAACGGACCACAACAGATACTTGGAAGGGGCCATCGCTTGGACCGACTGGTACCTGAAGCATAGCGTCAACGGCGCGCCTTCCGTCTACGAGGGAACCGCAAATGATTACGAGGCCGTGGGCGAGCCCGCGTATGCCGACGCCACCGCGGCCACGTTCACCATGGTTGCCAATCACCGGCGCATTATGACGAGGGACCGCGCGTTCGCCATGCGGGAGAAACCAGGCGTCTGGGGAAGCTTCAGCTTGATCCTGGATTTGCAGGATTACGACGGCCTGACCCTCCCCGCGAAAGGCGCGGAGAGCAAGGAACTTTGGACCAACGCGTGGGTATACACCGGTTTGCGCCACAGCCGCCACATGGCCGAGGCCGTCCGGGACATGAACTGGCTGGACCGCGCCCGCCACGCCCGGAATCAAATCTCTGACACCTTTGAGGAACTCCGCAGCGGCGAGGCGCTGTATCCCGCGCGGCGGGGTACGCGCTCCGTCGCTATTCCCCAACCCCAAGGGCGCGAAGCGCTCATCACGAGTCTGGCGGCCGCGGCGGTGGGACCATTGAGCCTTGGTCAGGCGCGCGCCACGTATCAGGCCGTTCTGAGCGAGTTGCCCCCGGTGGTGGAACTCGATGGCGATGAGAGCTTCTGGCTCGCCATGGCCGGGGCCCGGGCTGGCGGGACCCGGTTGGGCCGCGACGCGCTGAATTCACTCAAGGCCATCGCCCAAGAGAGCAACAGCCCGAAACGCCATGGGCAGTTCCTCATGGCCCATTCGCTCTTGAACCACAAGGCCCAAGAGCCGCGTCTGCCCGGTTTGCCTTGGCGCAGCCGGTTCATCGAGGGACCGCCTCCCTCCACGTGGTGGTAAGGCGCGCCAGGAGGCCGATTTGTTCTTACGAAACGAAGTCCAAGATTGGGGGTGGGTTAATGCAACCCGCCCCCGGAAATGAGTGAAGCATTGCGCACATATGGCTTGATTGGCGCCGTTGTTCTTCTAGGCGTTTTACTGGTAGCGGTGATTGCATCGTATATGGTGTTCCTCCGGGAAGAACCGCGCATCCCTTACGAAGACATGGTGACGGCGGAGACAGGCATTCGCGCCGTCTTGGATCCCGCCCGCATCCCGGAGCCTTTCCTGGAACGCATGACAGAGGGCCACAGCCCGCGGCTGTTGAACTGGGTCATGCCCTACGAAGTGGCCTTCCTCGGCGTGCCCGATATCGCGCGCAGCAATCTCAACGTCCGCGTGGCCGTTGACAGCCGGCGCATGAGCCGCCTCATGCCCCGCTTCGTGAACGACAGCGTGGACCTTTCTCCCGGCGGACGCCTCACATGGTCTCCAGAAGGCCTTAGACGCGTGCAACGCGGCCGGCTGTTTCTGGATGGCGATATGAGGCTCGATCCAGAGACCATGGTGCAAGTCGATTCCCGATGGGCGGGCGTGCGCCCCAGAATGCCGTTGCCCATGGAGGGGGAACACCTCTTCGAGTTCATGCTGGACAATCGAATGGGAACGGCTTACGCCCTGGCGGGCACGTACATGACGCCTCCCGATGGAGAGTTGGATCCCCTGATGCGAGCGGGGCTCCAGTCATTGCGGGACTTGTTCTACATTCACGGACACGCCAACTTCATCAGCGACACCGACATCCGCATCGACCTGCGGTTTGAGTGCGACCCCGAGGGCTCGGAAAGCACGCCCCACGCCATTCAGTTGCTCTTGGGAATGATGATGGCGGAATTGCGGGACCAGTTGGCGGTCATGTACGGCATGGAACTCGACGGAACATCCGAACTCGACGCATTCACCGTCCGGGGCGAATACACCCTTAGCAACGTGCACCGCATCTACCACCGCTAGGCCAAACCCGCGCGCCCCCTATTCCCTACAAGGTGAGGACGGGGGCGTTGACCTGTTTCCCGGCCTCCACGACATCCTCGCGGCAGGTGAACAAGATGATCTGGCTCTGCTGGCCCAGCCGGGCCAGCAACTGCATGGCTTGGGCGAGCCGGCGGTCGTCGTAGTTGCCGAAGGGATCGTCGAGCAGCATGGGAATGCGTTCGCCGCTCTTGCTTAGCGTCTCGATGAGGGCAAGGCGCAAGGCGAAATAGATCTGATCCACCGTGCCCTTGCTCAATTGGTTGAGCGCGCCCGCGTTGATCTGCGAGGTCTGGGGCATGCGCACGGAGATGTTCAGGTCCCGGTCGATGAAGAGTTCGTTGTACGCCCCCGCCGTGATGGTGCTGAGCAACGTGCTCGCACGCCGCGCCAGATGGGGCGCGATGCGGGCGTGCCGGTCGCGGGCGATGGCGTCGATGGCCTCGGCGGCATGCGCCGTGGCGTCCATTTCGAAGACCAACTCGTCCACCCGGCGCTGCACATGGGCGCGTTCTTCCTCAATCTCGTTGATGGCCCTCGCGCCCGCCCGGCGGCGGGTGAGTTCGATCTGCATCTCGTGGAGGGCCTCAAGCGATGCATCGATGGTGGCGTCGAGTTCGTCCCGTTCCCCCCGCAAGGCGTCGGCGTCGGCCGCCGGTTCCTCGTTGATCTCCCCATCCGTCCGTACGCGCTCACGCAGGTTCTGAAGCGTGTCCCCATTGAGGACTTGTTCGAGCTGCCGGTTGAGATCCTGCCGCTTTTGCCTCGCCGCCTCATATTCGCGGGCATGTTCGGCGGAACGCTGGCAGTCCTCGTAGCTTTCCCCGCCCAATTCCCGGGCGAGTTGCTCAACGTTGCGCCGCCCCGTCTCAATCGCCTCCGTTTCGGCGGCAATGCGATCCTCGAGTTCCTTCTTGTGCTGCTGCTGGAGTTCAAGCCGGTTCCGCTTTTGCCGCCACTCCGCCGTATACTTGCGAAAGGCCCGTAACGCGCGGGAAGCGCTGTCGTAGTGTTCCTCGGGAAATCCATGCTTCCGAAGGTGGTCGCGCACTTCCAGGCTCGCGTCGCGCAAGGCCAGCCGCTTCTCTTCCCACTCGGCTTTCCGCTCTTCAAGGGCTTGCCGCTTGGCCTCGGCTTCGTTGCGCCGCTTGGCCACCTCATTGTTCGCCTCGCGATAAGCCTGATAGCGCTGAATGACCCGGTCGCCCGCCTTGCGAATCTGGTCTTCGTCCGTCAGGGATTCGCCCAAGGCCTCAAAGGTCTGCTTCACCTTGTCAAACAAGCGGCCGACCTGCTGCTCCTCTTCCTCGGCGGACTGGCGCTTCTCCTCGGCCGCTTCCTCAAGCCGATCCAGTTCCTCCGCCGCTTGACGGTATCGCTGGTAGTAGGCCTCCAGGTCCCGCAAGGAGTGACAGCCCGCTTCTTGCAAAATGGTTTGCATGGCGGCCTCCCGGCCCGCCTGCGCATGTTCGGCGGCCTCTCGCTGTTCGCGCAAGGCGTCCAGCTCGCGCCGCAACCGCTGCAGGTTGCGCTGGGTGTAGAACATGTTCCCAAGGGTCCACAAAAAGAGAAGCGCCGTCAGCGCGATGGGCACGAGCAGACCCGGGTTGTCAAGGACATACCACCCGTAGGCGAAGCCCGTCATGAAGATGACGCTCAGGCCCGCCAGCCAATAGTCCCGCGTGGTGGATGTCTCCTCTTCGGCGAGTGTGGCGGACATCTCCTCAATCTGTTCGGAGACATCCTCCAATTCCTCGGCGGTCTCCCGATGCTGCTCCTCATACTCTTGTATGTAGGAACCAATGTCGGGATGGCGCTCGAAGAAGCGCTCCGGCTGTTCGATGGCCGCGCGCTTATCGGCTACTTGGTCCTCCAGCCGGTCCCGTTCCTGCGCTTCGCTGTCGCGGGTGCTGACGGCCCGTTCGAAGGTGTTCACCAACTGGCCCACCCACTCCATGGGATTCGATCGGATGCGGCTGAAATCGGGGAGATCTTGGAGGGACCGCTCGGCTTCCTCCCGGAGCCGTTCGATTTCCTTGAGTTCCTCCTCCCCGTTCTCCACTTGTTTCCGCAGAAACAGGACATCTTCTTCTAGCTGGCGCAGGTAGTCGTCCCATTCCTCGCTGATGTCGCCAGGCTCTTCCTCGGCCACCGGCCCCAGACGCTCCTTCTCCGTCTCGATAGCCTCCTCAAGCCGCGCCAATTCCTCGCGGCTCCGCGCCAACTGCTGCTCGGCGTCCGTGACCGCCTTGGCGGCCTCGTCCAGTTCGCTCAAGCGATCGAGCGGAAAAGCGGCGGCCTGCTGCAACGAGAAACACGCCTTGGTGACGGAGTTCACCTCTTCTTGCAACCGCTCGGCCTCACGCAACCGGCGCGCGCGCTGCGCCTTCTCGATCCCTTGAAGCTGCCCCTCGACGTTCGCGTGGCGTTGCCGCAAGGCCTCGAGCCGCTCGCGTTCACGGCGTTGCCTCGTTTCCAAGTCTTCCAACTCGGCCGAAAGCTCCTGTGCCGCCTCGAGTTCCCGATCCAATTCAGCAAGGCGGGCCTTCGCCGCGGGGAGAGGCTTCGTGCGGGCGGACGCCTTGCCGATTGCCGTAATCCGTTGCTGGAGAAGCCGCAAGGCCGCATCGGCCGAGCCCTCATACTCGCCGGAATCCGCCAGCGCCAACAGCTTCTCGCGAATCTGGGTGAGGGCGTCCTCGTCGCCCAGCGTCTCCAAGGTGCCATGGCTGATGGTGGCGGCATGCAGAAAGATCTGTTTGCCCAGACCGAGATGCGTCTCGGCGAAAGGCGTCTCGCGATTGCGCAACTGATCGAATTCCGCGGTGATGTTGCGTTGATGGGTGCGGTCGAAGACTTCAATGTTTTCGTTGCGGCGGTCGAAATTCCGGTGCACCTCGATTTCCCGGCCGTCATCAAGTTCATACAGGAGCCGCCCCCGGTATACCTCGGGATTGCGCCAGGGTCTGCGCAGCTCATGGCCTTCGTCGTACAAGCGCTGCGCCGTGCTGCGCTTCTGGCCATACAGCATGTCGCCGATGAACGTGCGCACGGTGGTCTTGCCTTGCTCGTTCGGGCCCAAGATGATCTGAAAACCGGGCTGGAGGGTTACCTCCCGCCCGATGAACCGGCCGTATCCATCCAACCAAAGCGTTCGAATCCGCACGGTCAACCGCCCTCCGTTCCGCGAACCGGAACCATCTCGCCCCGGTAGGCCGCTAGCCCCACGTGGCGGGCCCGCTCCAGCGTGCGCCGCCGTTCCGGTTCTTCCGCCGCCGCGATGGCGTCATTCATCTGCTGGATGAAGACCCCCAGGCTGGTGGCCTCGCTGGCGAGGTCCTCGTAATCCTCCTGCGGCGTGGTGCGATCCACGATGTCGAGATAAGCGAACTGGTCGCCCACGACGTCCGGCAACGCACTGAGGCGTTCCTGCATGGAAGGCGGACACGCCCCCTCCAGCACGATACGCAACAACCGGGCCGCCTCTCCCCCCTGCGCGGGCAAGTCGCGCACTGCCTCGAGCACCGCCTGGCTGTTGCTAAAGGTCGAGACGTCCAGCGTGTGTTGCTCGTAAATCGAGTGGGCGGACGCCTGCTGCCGCACGCGCGGACGCCCCTCATCAATCTCAATTTCCAGAAAATACCGCGGCCCGCATTCACGGAAGCCATGGCCCTCCGGCGCGCCGGAATAGCACATGCGCGTGGGGAAATTGCCTTCGAGTTCGGTGACGGTGTGGAAATGGCCCAACGCGAGATACGCCAAACCTGGGGCCGCCGCTTGCGCCGGATCAAACGGGGCATACGCGCCCTTGTCCGGTGGCTGATGCGTGGAGGCGGAGCCATGCCCAACCGCCACGTGCACCCGGCTATCCTCGGGCACGGTGAGTTGTCCGAAGGGATTCTCCGAGATGTCCGGCCCGTCGAAGGCGAAGCCATGCACCGTCAGCAGGGCGTGGCTCACCTCCTTGGATTGCCAGCGGGGCTGGGTGAAAATCGTCACATTGCCCGGCCACGATTCCGTGGCGTACGGCGAATCCGGGGTGTAGGGGTCATGGTTTCCCGGCGTGATGAACACCGCCACATCCGGGATTCGGTCGAAGGCGTCCTTGAGGAAGGCGATGGTGTCCCGGCTCACCCGGTGATGCTCGAACACATCCCCGGCGATGAGCAAGGCGTCGGCGGGCCACTCCCCCGCACGCCGCACGACGGTGCGCAGGCTGTCTCTCAGGCTTTGCCGCCGGTTGTTGGCTTGTACAGGCGTCATCCCGGCGTGGGCGTAGCACAAATCAAGATGGACATCCGCGGTATGGATCAGACGTATGGACATGAAGGTTCCGTGTTTGAATCACTTGGTTCTGCTTGAACGAGGCGCTGCGGCCACTCCATTGGCCGCCTGTGACGCCCGTATCCCGCTGGCGTGATGGGCCGCCTCAAGGGCGGCGCCGGGTTCCCCCTCGAAAGGGAGGGCCGGGGAGTATCCGTCTCCCCAAGCCAGCCGCAGTTTACCACGCGGCATGGGATGGGGAAAAGCCTCGTCAGTAAATGGGGCCGCATGAACAGGCGTTCTATGGCTCGATTCCAAGCTTGCGTTGCATCTCTTCCAGCGTAATACCCTTGGTTTCGGGAACCGCGAGCTTCACCCATAGCAATTGAAGACACATCATGAAGCAGAAGAACCCGAATATGAACACCGGGGCGAAGGTGTCCGTCATCACCGGAAAGAGCAGCGTCAACAGCGCCGCGAACACCCAGTGCGTGGAACTGCCCAGCGTCTGCCCCGCCGAGCGGTTGCGATTCGGGAAGATTTCGCTGATAAACACCCAGATCACCGCCCCTTGTCCCACGGCGTGCGCCGCGATGAAGGCGAAAATGCACGCCGGGACAATCGCGTAGGTCTCGGTGTGAAACGCCCAGGCCGTGAGACCCAGGGACGCGATATAACCGGCGGACCCGATGTACAGTAGCGAGCGCCGCCCCAGGCGGTCAATCAGCCACAACCCAACAAACGTGAAGATGAGATTCGTGACGCCGATCCCGACCGACTGCAAAAGCGCGGCCTGAGCCTCGAGCCCGGTCATCGCGAAGATGCGCGGCGCGAAGTACAGGACCGCGTTGATGCCCGAGAGCTGGTTGAAAAAAGCGATCAGGAACGCCAGGGAAATGGGGGTGAACAAACGCGCGGTGAAGAACTTCTCGGGACGATCCAGCTTGACGGCCGACGCTTCCACCTCGTCAACCTGCCTTTCCAGGTCTTCCGCCGTCCACTCCGGATAGATCTGCGCAAACACCTGGCGGGCGGGTTCCCGTTCGCCTCTGTGAACAATCAGCCAGCGCGGACTCTCCGGCAAGGTGAAGCACAACACGAAATAGATGAACGCTGGAATCGCTTCCACCCCCAGCATCCAACGCCAAGGCGCCGCGCCGACATCGGCCAGCAGCGCGTTGGAGCCGTAGGCCACCAAAATCCCGAATACGATGTTGAATTGGAACAACCCAGTCAACCGCCCCCGGTATTCGGCGGGCGCGATTTCCGAGATGTACATCGGAGCCGCCACGGTGCAGACGCCCACCCCGATCCCGCCGACGAAACGGGCGATCATGAAGGTGTAGACCTCCGGAGCGAAGGCCGAGCCCAACGCGGACAAGAGATAGAGCAGGCCGATACAGGTGAGCGTTGGCTTGCGGCCGTATCGTGCGGCTGGCCACCCGCCGAGGAGCGCGCCGGCAACCGTGCCCCAAAGCGCCATGCTGACGGCGAGGCCGTGCATCGCGGAACTAAGCTCCCACACTTCCTGGATGGCTTGTTCCGCCCCGGAAATCACTACCGTGTCAAAACCAAAGATAAAACCGGCGAGCGCCGCCGTAATGCCCCAGAAGAATACCCGCGCCTTGCCCTTGTGCATCGCGAAATCCCCTTCCTGTGAATTGTCCGCGCCCCGGACATCAGCCCTCGCCGCGCCCTCGCGTTACCCCGTAAGGGCCGGGGGATGTAAACCCCCGAACATCACCCCAATCAGCGGGGGCGCGCCCCATCCCGAAGACCGGCCTTCCCACGGGGAATACCCGCGGCTCCAGCGCTATCCCCGTATCGCGCATTCCCCTTCGAGATTAAGGCAAGATAATAATACAGCCCTCACACCACGTCAAGACAATCGGCCTTTTCGCTGTGGTGGTTCGGGAACGGACTGAAGCATCCCTTCGATCTCGCGATGCATAACGTAATTACGTTCGCGGCCCGTCACCACTTCGATGACGGTGGCCCCTGCCGGCTCAATAGCCTTGCCATAGGCCGCGGAGAACTCCGCCGGTGTTTCGGGGCGAACGTACCGCAAGCCAAACATCCGCGCGGAGTCTTCGAAGCGGAGCCCGTGCGGAGTGGCGAAGTAGGGTTCGAAAACGTGTTCATGCTGGGCGATGGGCAAGAAGGAGAAGATCCCCCCGCCGTCGTTGTTGATCACCACGAGCGCGAAAGGATGCTCCAGGCCCTGAAGCAGGTTCAGGGCGTTCAAGTCGTGGAGCACGGCCAAGTCGCCGAGGACGGCCGTCACGGGGCCGTTCGCGGCCAAGGCGAGCCCCGCCGCCGTGGCCACGCAGCCGTCAATCCCGCTGGCGCCGCGATTGGCGTGGACGCGGGCGGGCGGACCGTCCGCCACGGCGAACCGGTCCATGTCGCGGATGGGCATGCTGTTGCCGAGGAACAACACGCTGTCCGGCGGCAAGGCCGACGAGACAAGGCGCGCCACGAGCGGTTCGGAAAGCGTCCCACGGGCCTCGAAGTACGCGCGCAGGCATTCCCCCGCCTCCGCAGAGGCTTTGACCAGCCAATCCCGTTGGGGCGCGGCCTTCCATGAGGCCTCCGCATTAGCCAATGCCCGGCAAAACGCGTCCGGCGCACATTCAAGGCGCAGCGTCACGCGATGCGAGGGGTCGCGCCTTTCGGGGGTATCGGCCGCCATGACGTAGTGCGGGGGCGGGTAATCGTGCAAGAGCGTGAGCAATCGCTTGGAGGTGATTGGTCCGCCGAGATGCAGCACCCCGTCGGGCCGCACGGTTTCGAACGCCAGCAGGGCATCGTAATAGGGGAGGAGATTGCGGCCCGCCGCGCCAAGCCGGAACCCGGAGGCGATATCCGGGAACACAGGCCAGCCGAGTGCGTCAAGCAGGGCGTTCACGTCCTCGCGCCGTGTTTGCGGCGGCAATTGCCCTAGCACCACAACGCCTCGCTCGCATTCGCCAAGGGCCTCGGCCGCGGCTTGCACGCTTTCCGGCGCGGGTTC